>JANJWY010000162.1 GCA_024709285.1 Erysipelotrichaceae bacterium | reverse complement strand
GTACTTTTACTGGCATTTGACCGGACATATGCTATTTTCAGTCACGGAATCAGTTCTTTGAGCATGACTCTGATGTTTTTGCCTGTTTTGCTTGGGGGAATCCTATGGGTAGGATTGCGGTGGTTTTTTAAGGCACGACTATGGGGACACCGGCTCTATCGTATGCTTTCATTTTTCTATCATTCCGCCATCGTGGTGTTGATCAATGGGCTGCTTGTCAATGGGATTCTAGAAATTGCCGAAACTGACTCGAATTATGTCATTATATTTTGGATTCTGTCCGGAGTACTTGCGGTTTTGGCAATAATGATTTTTGTTTTAATTACGAAAAGCCGAAGATTCAGAATGAAGTTATGATTAGATAAATAAAAAAATCCGGGTGACCGGATTTTAATCTTCGACGACTCGAACTTCTTTAACAAATGGGATTTCGTCCATGAGGATGGCTTCTACGCCTAATTTGATCGTGTCATCTGCTGCGAAACAGCCGACACACGCACCCATCATCCGGACATAAACAACACCATCGGCGTCCATATCCACGAATTCCACATCTCCGCCATCTCTTTGGATGTACGGCCTTATTTTATCGAGCGTGTCAATGATTTGCTCTTTGATTTCTGTATCCATATTTTACCTCATTTCAGAAAATATACGATAGTAGCCATAGTTAATCCGACAATGACACCACCGAGGACTTCGGTCCATTTATGCCCCAAAACTTCTTTGATTTTAACTAAATATATGGGATCGTCCAATTGGATTTTTGTTAATAACTGAATATCCCGGATCAGCTGTTGAGTGACTTTGATGTTTTGACCGGCGTAATATCGTACGTTGGCGGCGTCGTAGGCAACGATCAAACTGAATCCCAACGTTACTGCGAAAATCGTGGAGTAGAAATTTTCCTGAATTCCGACAGCCAATGTCAATGCAGTTACTGTAGAAGTGTGAGAACTTGGAAATCCGCCGCTTTCGATGATGAGCAAGGGTTTCCACTGCCGCGTACGAATGTAGTGAAAGACAGGTTTTAAACTTTGTGCCACCAGATTCGCAAATAGTGCTGCGTAAAAGGGGTACATGATCCCTAGCATCGGCATCACCTCTTCCGTCGAATATTATAACACAATTCAAGTTTTCATGTGTTATAATTACTTTGATTTAAAAAGGGGCGACGACGATGTACATACCCGGACAAATTGTCGAAGGCGTTATTACGGGCATTCAGCCCTATGGTGCTTTTGTATATATTGATGAGAAAACCAGCGGTCTGGTCCATATATCCGAGTTATCGGATTCTTTTGTGCGTGATATAGCACAATACGTTCAGATTGGTGAGCGGGTAACATTAAAAATCATTGATGTCGATTCGACCGGTCATCAGCTTCGGTTGTCTCTGAAAGCTGCACGTCAGCAAACGCTTCGCACTGCTTCTAAGGGAGGCAGGGCAGCAAAGATTCCCAAAGGGAGTTTAGGTTTCAGTACTCTGGCAAAACTGTTGCCTCAGTGGGTTGCTCAAGCAAAGGAGAAAAAACATGATTAAATGCGATTTGACTTATGCGAAACTGGAAGTTTCTGTAGAAGATTTTCAAGAGAGAGTTTCCTTTTATCATCGTGCATTGCACGATAAGACGGGGAAGGGGAATGATTTTCTCGGTTGGGTAGATTGGCCTTTGACATATGATAAAGATGAGTTTTCACGCGTACAGGAAGCTGCCAAAAGGATCCGGAAAGACGCTGAAGTATTTTTGGTGTGTGGGATCGGCGGTTCATATTTAGGTGCACGAGCTGCCATTGAGTTTGTTCAAGGGTTGTTTGGTAAAAAAGATGTGGAAGTTTTATATGTAGGCAATACTTTTTCATCCACGGCCATCGTACAATTGTTGGAATACATCAAAGGGAAAAATGTATACTGCAATGTAATTTCCAAATCAGGAACAACAACGGAGACTGCATTGGCATTTCGGATGATCCGTCAGTATATGGAATCGGTGTACGGCATCGAGGAAGCTGCAAAGCGGATTTTTGCGACCACGGATAAAAAGCGCGGCACGTTGAAAGTATTGGCAGATAAGGCCGGATTTGAAACTTTTACGATTCCGGATGATATCGGAGGTCGTTACTCTGTGCTGACTTCGGTCGGTTTGTTGCCGATTGCTGTGTCCGGTGTTGATATTGAAGCAGTGATGGCTGGTGCGAAGTCTGCAATGATCACGTTGGATGATGAAAGTCTGAAAACTAATCCGGCATATCAATATGCGGTAGCACGTCGGATTTTGGAGAATCAGGGAAAATTCGCAGAGATGCTGGTTTCATATGAATCTCATCTGACCATGTTGGCTGAGTGGTGGAAGCAACTTTTCGGTGAGTCTGAAGGTAAGGAAGGCAAAGGTCTGTTGCCTGCTTCCGTCAACTTTTCAACAGACTTACACTCCATGGGTCAGTTTGTTCAAGAAGGATCAAACAAATTATTTGAAACGGTCTTGGTCGTTGATCAGCCATTGCTTGATGCCAATGTTCCGGCGGCGGAAGATGATGGCGATCAGCTCAATTATCTGGCAGGCAAGAGTTTGGATTGGGTCAATAAAATGGCGTTTCGAGGGACATTGGCAGCTCATGTCAATGAAGGCAATGTAAGCAATATTTTGTTGCACATTGAAGATACTTCTGCCTTTGCATTTGGCTATCTGGTATATTTCTTCTTCAAGGCTTGCGGTATGAGTGTATACCTGTTGGATGTCAATCCGTTTGATCAGCCGGGAGTGGAAGTCTATAAGCGAAACATGTTCAAATTATTAGGTAAAAAGTAAGTGTTACAGCCGTCCGAAAAGACGGTTTTTCTTTCTATTTCTTTGTGAATTTGTGCGCAATAGTGTATAATAAAACCAGGAGGACTGCCATGAAATATTCAATTGAAGGCACACCATTGCCCGTAGTGATTTGTGAACTTAATATAGGAGAAACCATGATCAGTGAAGGTGGTTCAATGAGTTGGATGAGTGATAACATGAAGATGGAGACGACTTCCAAAGGTGGGGTCTCCAAGGTTTTTGGTCGAATGTTATCCGGTGAAAGCTTGTTTTTGAATCGCTATACTGCTGTAGATAAACCAGGAATGATTGCATTTGCATCTTCGTTTGCAGGTTCAATCAAAGCATTCGACATCCGTCCGGGATCATCGATCATCGTTCAAAAAGCAGGATTTTTGGCTGCGACCGATCAAGTTGAACTAAGTGTTCATTTCAACAAGAAAATCGGAGCCGGCTTATTTGGCGGTGAAGGGTTCATCATGCAAAAGCTTTCCGGAGATGGAACAGCTTTTGTTGAAATTGATGGTCATGCGATTGAAAAGAATTTAGGCCCATCTGAAAAACTGGTCATTGATACCGGTTATCTGGCTATGATGGAAGAAACGTGTACGTTAGACATCGTATCGGTGCCTGGTATTAAGAATGTTTTGTTTGGTGGGGAAGGTTTGTTTAATACGGTGGTGACTGGACCGGGTAAAATCCTGCTTCAGACACATCCATTAAACAATGTCGCGATGTCACTTTATAAGTACATGCCTAAACCTTCATCAAACAAATAAAAGAAAAGGAACGAAAGTTCCTTTTTTATGGCAATATTTCAAGTCTGTGTTTGAAATAATCGGTTTTGTATATTTCCTCACTGACCGCAAACTGATTTCGGACAAACTGATTGATTTCAGCGATTTCTTCGACCGAGTAAGTATAGTCTTCGAAATACGGTGTAAACTTGCCTTTGGGTGCCGAGTATTCGCCTAACGCTGTTTTCCAGCTGCCATTAGCGAAAATGACAACATTCTTGGCATTACTGAACACATCTACGCCCATATACAATCGCGGATCAAACTCAAGGTCAAACAGGTTTGCAATCGTTGGTGCAAGGTCCATAGTATTCGCCGGCATACTGTGAACTGTCGGAGTCAGTTCAGGATTATAAATGATCATAGGTGACAAATCAATGTTTAATCCTTTGCGGCGATCGACCTGTTGGGTGGCATTGATGAAATAACTGGCATTCATGCGCAGCGGATGATGATCCGCATAGAATACCAACACGGTGTCTTCAAGTTCGCCTGCAGCATCCAACGTTTCAATCATCTTTTCAACGGCTTTATCAAAATCCATGGCTTTGGAAATGTACCGCTGAATCTCAATCGGGTAATCCGGATATACGGCCTTTACTTCAGCAAGATAACGATTTCCAAGGGTGCTGTCAATATCATATGGCAAATGCATGGCGGCCGTGATGATGAAGGACATAAACGGCTTTTCCTGTTTAAGGATCATTTCAAGAGATTCCTCAAACAGATTAATATCACTTGGCCATCCCAACAGCTTTTTGATATCCAGTTCATCATTGTTATAAAACTTGCTTGAACCGTATTTTAAATGTAATTCGCTGCGCGGATAGAATTTATCTGAATAACTGTGATAGGAATTGGTAGAGTAACCGGCAGCTTTGAATAAGTTCATCAATGCCGGAGAGAAGTCATTTTTATAATAAGAGTTCGGGGTACATACCGTCGTGCTCGGTATCAAGGATACCATCGACATAAATTCACTTTCGCCCGTAGCACAAGAGGTTACCGGAGCATAATAATTATTAAAATACCATCCTTCCTGTGTCAGACGATATAAAGTAGGCGTAAGCGTTTGATCAATGGCAACCAAATCCATGGCTTCAACCATGACATAAATCAGGTTTTTACCTTCGAAGGTACCCGTAAATTCGTTTCGCGGAGTTATTGGTTTTGACAATAGGTAATCATCGATTTTTTTGATACGGGCATTGGTTTCGGCTGCAGCCAAAGATTCCCAGAGTTCAGTCTTGGTCTTACGGCTTTTATCATCAACCGGTTTTACATCGGGATCCGGATTTACGATGATTTCATCCTCGACTTCCTTAAATACCAATGTCAAGTCACGCCACATAAAAGTGCCCAAGCCGATTTCGGTCATAGCCAGTTCCGATAAAACCGGGCTTTCGTACAAAGTATAAGCTTTATGCAGTGCTGTTTCATTATTGAATAAGTATAATGAACCGATGGATACAAAATGCATAGCAATGGTCAACAGCAAAGTAGCTGCCCAAATCGGCCAGTGAGGTTTTCTTTTTGGAATTACAAACAGTTTTGTCAATATCATTAAGGTAAGCAGTACCGCAGGTATCAAAGTTAAGAAATAGACAGGTTTTAAGTAGCGCATAAAATCGCCGGCATAATCAGCTACACCACCCAGGGTATTTTTAATGATTGACCAGGAGAAGTAATTTCCCAGATAATTCTTAAATCCCAATTGAGCGAGGGAGTATATCGAGAAAAACCATACAACAGCCAAAAGTCCGATATTGGCTAGTTTTTCGGACAAGTAAGACAATAATACGCTCATGATCAATGCGGATACCGTAGTAAACATCAGCAATCGGAAAAACCCGAAACTGAAGACAGGCTGATTGCTCATGATTCTGAATAAAAACTCGACTAAGAAGAACGTTATGAAGCTCGTTATAAATATGATAACGATTCGCCAATTACGTTTTAGAATTTTGTTCATTTCATCACCTTCATTACCTATTCATTGTAGACCTAAAGAGGTAAAATTTCTATTAAAACATATTTATTATGCGAAAATCCGCGAGTAAGTTACTAAGCTTGGCGAAATTGCAATATAATATCCGCCACTTTCTACGGTTTCTAGACCTTGAGGGATTTGACTTTCTTCAAAGACCCACAATGCACCGATGATCTGATCGGGATAAAGCTGTTGCATTGCCTCAATGACTTTGACCCCATCCTCATAACTCAATAAAAATACGGTAGTTGACAGAATGTCTGCCAATCCGGAATCTTCGCATATGACCGTGACCGCACGGAAATGAGTTGCCGGCATTAATGTCGTAGGGTCGATTAAGTGATGGTAGGTCACATTATCAGGACCGATATAATAGCGCTGATAATCGCCGGATGTAACAAAAGATGTAGATTCAGGTAAGCGTATCGTGTCCAGACTGGCAACTCCGCCCATATCCGGCGATTCTATACCGACAGCCCAGGGTTCGTTTTCCGGTTTGGTTCCGATTGAACGGACATTTCCGCCGGCATTGATGATAGCCATGGTCAGCCCGGATTCTTCAAGTGTCTTTGCTACTAACTCAGTAGCATAACCTTTAGCTACACCGCCCACATCCAAAGATGCACAGGCATCGGTAACAAATACCGTGCTTTTATCTTCATCGATTTCAATGTAATCCCACCCGGTGCAAACCAGTTTTTCTTCAAGTAATGCCAAAGGCGGCAATTCGCCTGGTTTTCCATCGGAATTTAAAAGTTGACCTTCATCACGATAAGCACTCCACACTTTTAAAACTGCTCCCAATGTTACGTTGAACTGATATGAGCTTTTCTCATACCATTCTTTGCTCAATAAAAGCATGTCAATAATGACCGGATCAACGGTAACCGGTGTAACTCCGGCATACTGATTGATCGTATATATATTATTGATACCTTCATAAGCGTTATATTTATCAAACAATTGATGGTATCGATAGAATTCAGTTCTCATCAAATCAAAATACTCCGTGAATTCTTCCGGAGTTTTCGTATAAGCAATCATTGATATCAATGTATCAAATCCGGCCTCAACCGTCTGGTTGCTGTAGCGCGAGTATTCCTCTTTTGTTACCGGTGCGCAACCGGTAAATATCAATGTCATTAAAATGACTATAACCATTTTTTTCACTTTATCACCGTGGTTATTATAACACAATTCAATCAATGTTCAATGCGAGTTGATACGTTGGAAATCATTTGTGAAAAAAACTCACTTGTCACAATTTTCAACTTTTCATCCAAAATATTTGTGTTATAATGTAACAGGATTGAATAAATGGCAATGTCAAGCGAATCGCTTGCTTTATCTGTTTATGCAATGGCTAAAGAGAGGGTAAGGTGAATTGAATGTCAATGTGGATTGGTCCGATGAAAAAACACGTCGAAGGACACAAGGAATTGACAAATTACAATGAAATCGTCCGCTTGACGGCACCTAAGTTGGTTTATATTCCGATTTTCAACTTTAACTCAACAAGTTTTGAACTTTTTGTTAAAGAAGGCGATCGGGTATTGGTTAATACCAAGTTAGCTGTTCGAAATGACAACATGACGGTTCCATTGTTTTCTCCGGTTTCCGGTACGGTCAAAGGCATACAAAAAGTTATGCACGGCCTGCTTAAACCGTTGGATCATTTTGTTATAGAAAATGATGGGTTGTATGAGAAGACTGAAGCGTTTGCGCCGTTGAACTGGCAAGAGGCTACACGTCAGCAATTGATTGATTTTAGGATGAATGCCGGTATCGTCGGATGCGGTGGCGCGGGATTTCCTACCTATATTAAATATAAGTTTGCGAAAAACGTGGAAACCGTATTAATCAACGGTGTAGAGTGCGAGCCTTATATTACCGCTGATTATCGGATGATTGAAGAAAATATCGAAGATTTGATTACAGGAACTCAGGCAATGCTTAAAGCGGCTGAGGGCAAAAAAGCGATGATCGCTGTTAAAGAAACGAAGAAAGAACTGTTGGCTAAATTGAAAGAGGCAGCCGCAAACATTCCTTCGATTGAAATCAAAGCTGTGCCGGATATGTACCCGATGGGTTGGGAACGTACCTTGGTCTATCAAATCTTCAAAAAACGTTATAACAAACTTCCGGGAGAAATCGGTGTGGTCGTAAACAATGCGACAACAGCCATTGCTTTTGCCCATGCACTTAAGGGTCAGCCGATCATAGAGAAAATGGTTACGGTCAGTGGCGACGGTATTGCCAGACCTGCCAATGTATTGGTTCCTGTGGGCATGAAGGCAGCCGATATCGTTGCTCAGCTGGGAGGATATACCGCTGAAGAAATTTCGTGTATTGCCGGTGGTCCGATGATGGGTAAAACCATTACGAACGATCAGTTTGTGACAACACCCTATACAAACGCGATTACGATTCTAAAGACACGCCCGTTAGACACCATTGAGTGTTTACGTTGCGGTCGTTGTAACGATACATGCCCGGCAGGATTATTGCCGGTTCGCATCAACAATGCGGAAAAAGCTAAGAATATGGATATGATTGAAAAACTGAATGTCAATGATTGCATCGAGTGCGGTTTGTGTACCTATGTCTGTCCGTCTAAATTAGATGTGACCGAAGGTGTACGCCGTGCCAAACGCATCTTGGCATTGAAGAAATAGGGGGACACGAAAATGAAATTTACATTCAGACCGTCACCCAATGCCCGCGATACTGTCAGTACCAAAGGAATCATGTTTGAATTGACCTTGGGACTGTTGGCTGTATTCGTTTTTGCTTTGGCATTCTATTATGTTGAATATGGCATGAGTTATGTTATCCATGCTTTGAGTCTGATGGCTACTTCCGTTTTGGTCGCAGCCATCACGGAAGTGTTATGGTGTGTTTACTTGAAGAAAGATAT
>JANJWY010000150.1 GCA_024709285.1 Erysipelotrichaceae bacterium | reverse complement strand
CGACATACACGCCAGTGCCCAATCTTGAGCCAGTTTCCTGTTTGGTTCCGGATTCTTGAGTACATCGAGAAATCCGGCGGCGGACATAAAATGGTTATACTTGGATATTACCGATTCTGCCCGTCGCTGGGCGTTTTGCGATCCGCCTTCATGTGTATAGAAGTAAAATATTTTCTTGTTTTTCAGAATACCGTCTTCCAATAGTGTTTTAATCGGGGGAGCATACGTGCCCGCCCAAATCGGCGAACCTAAAAAGACTACATCGAACTCGTCCAAGTTAATTCCGATGGGTTCGAGTTTCGGTTTGATACCCATAACGACTTGTCCGCCACCCCAAACATACTTACTGAATCCGGTAGATGTCAGATCTTTTGCCGGATGTATCCGCATGATCGATGTGTTCAGGGTCTGTGCAATTACTTCAGCAATAACCTTTGTATTCCCTTCAAACGAATAATAGAGTACGAGTGTTTTCATCATGTTCCCTCTTCGATTTCTAATTATATCACTGATTCATTAATTTTCGCCGATCACTTATTTTCATTTTTTCAAGTGCGTAGCGAAAGGCAATTCGTGGCATTGCTGATTGATTTGATTCCAGATAGTTCAGCACTTCATCATATTGCATACTTGATAATACTTTTAACATCCAGCCATATCCTTTCAGCACCAGATAATGCGGATCATTTTTAAGCCGCTCACAAATTTCGAAGGGATCGACAGTCAGTTCGACCTTCCTTTTGATCGGTAAAATCAAGATGACTGCAGCACAACGGCGGACGGCAAAATTCTCATGTTCACACCAGTCAAGCGATCGAACTAACAGCTGGGGATATTTGATCATCAATTCCCCAAAAGCATGGGTACAGAAATCATCACAATCCCACCAATCGACGATAAATCGGTGCATCCAATCATCAAACACTTCGAAAGTTGATTCGTCATAATCTTTTCTCATCCGATAAGCCCAATCAAAAGCTGTGATCGTCATTTCCCAAATGCGCAGTTCTAGTAATTTCTCACACAAATCCAACACCCTATGTTGGTCCTTGGGCAGCTTTTTAAATGTTTTTGCGGAGATCTTCCGAACTTCTGAGGTTGTAAATCGTTTTATTTCCCTCAAAACCGCAAATTCAAGCTTAAGTTCTTCGATGATTCGAAGCTGATCATTTGTCATGAATGTTTCCTCTTATATCCAATTAAGCCATCTCAATATCCAAACAACTAATAATACCCAAATCACCAATATGGGAATGGCATGAATCCACTTACCTTTCGGTAATTCAATATCTTTCGCCTTAGTCACACATTCTTCCATGACTGCTTTAGGTATCAGTTTGACACATAAGGTAATCAGGATAGGTAATATCAGCAAATCATCCAAATAGCCGATGACCGGAATGACATCCGGAATCAGATCGATCGGAGATATCGCATATATCAGGGCAAAAGTTGCGATAGCTTTTGCCAATAAAGGTGTGTCTTTGTGTTTCAATGCCAGAAACAACGCAGGAAGATACACTTTGACTTTATCGATTCTTTCCTGGATTCTCACATTAACTGTCCTGAATAGAATCTTCAGATACGGATTTTTCCGGATTTTTCCAGTAGCGGCTGCCATCCACATGTCGCTTTAGCAATCCGACATCGATCAGTCCTCGGCGCAGTATGAAATAATCATTGAAGGTATGCCACTTCTTCAGAATCTCATTAACCTCAGATTCAGTATACAGCACTTCATCATCAAACTTCGTTGACAAGTAAGTCAGAACCTTTGTTTTCATTGCCATCTTGGATGGCCATTGCTTGATCCTGCCTTGATCGTCCAGATAGTTCTCGATCTCTTTTTCCATAATTCGTCCTTATCCTTTCATGCTTTTTCTAAACTCAATCAGATATCTGACCATATTTTGATGATCCATCTGATTGTAGGATACACCCAACCAAAGCCCAACTTCCTTACTTATCAACTCAAAACAATCGATTGCGGTAAACATTGATTTCCATAAATGATCGTAATCGCCCATGCAATACGTTTCCGTTAATTTCTGATAAACAGCGTCCGGCAAATATTGCTTGTAATATTTTCCCATCTTACCGACAGAAACCGAGAAATTGGTCAGTGTGCCGATATACCAGTCTACCATCGAATTGAGCTCAGTCCTTACGATATTGTCATACATTTCCATGGCATATGGAAGTTCGTCTCTCGCAATACCTTTGGCAACATTTTGTAAACACCATAAAAAATTATTACAACATGAAACATATTCCAATTCTGTCGGTGGATGTACATGGAAATGGTGGTCGCTCGGCGGTTCAATATGGGAAATTCTGTTTTCTTTATCAAGCAAAACTATGGTCATTCTATCCAAACGATCCAAATCAAGGTTTTTTATGGGCATCAGTGTCAAATCAATTCGATTTCCGTCATCAAACAGCATCAGAAACGCAAAATTTCCATCTTGTGCCGGATATCTCATGGTTTCGGGCATTTGAAGCATGATTCTTTGCCCAAAAACATCGATCCAGTGAATATCATTGAGCCACGATTCAATTTCATCAACCACATATACGACATCAAAGTCTTGATATTTATCTTTGAAAGCCATGGGATTGGCTCGCGAACCATTGAGCAACACAGCTTTAACTTTCGGTTCATTCTTTGCAAAACCAAGAATTGTATCCATCATTTCTTGTTCATTTCTCATAGCATACCGACCTCTTTTATGTAAGCACTCATAAATCCGATTTCCCAAGGTTCATCGGTTTCCATGATTCTGTCCGCAGCCTGTATGATGGCTGCTTTTCGTATGAGCTCTTTTGTCCAACCGTTTTTCTTCGACATTAAAGACAGATATTTCTGTGCCCGGCGTTGAGCATGGTAATGAAGAAGAATGTAGGTTCGGGCAACACATAATAACGGATTCGCACATCCGGCATTGACCCAATCGATGATCCAATAATGTCCGTTATAGAAGATCAGATTGTTGGGATGAAAGTCCATATGTGCCAGAGTAGGTTCAAATGGAATGGATGACAGCACTTGCAATGCTAACTCCTTTTGTTCTTTTGTCAGTTTCTGTGAAGATGAAATCCGGTGATGATAGCGCTCGTGGATATTATGCAAGGGTAAATCCTTATATTGAAAGATGGATAACTGTATATCTACAAGGTCTTCAACAACATTTTTCTCACGTTTTAACATTCTTGAGGTCATGGTTTCCATGCCTAAATATTTCATTTGTAAAACATATGGGCTATCCGTTGCTACAAGCGGATCCATGGGCAGTCGGGTGTTTTGGGCAATGATTTGGTTGACTCGCAGTTCTTCTCGGATGACTTCCAACGGATAATCAAAGGAATATATTTTGTAGGCTTTGTCATCTTCTTTGAATACTTCACTGGTGCGGCCTTTCCCTATGATCGTTTTCATATCAGTATTTCTTTCAGACTTTTTGCCTTGGCTGTACTTCAAGAATTGAGCCGATGATCGGATATCCCAGTTTTTGATAGTATACATCCACATCCGACATCACGTAGACGGTCTGATCGGGATAATCCATCGTCAGCCGTTCCATCAGCAATCTTCCGATACCGCTTCCCCGATACTTACCGGTAACCAACAAGTCACAAACATAAATGTAAAAACCCATATCATCCAATGCCCGGATATAACCGCATACTTCATCTTTTTCTACAGCAATGTACGTAATCGAATATCGAAGGGCATGGCGATATTTGGTCTGGTTTTCATCCGCCCAGTAGCTCCTCCATTCTTCCCCTTCATTTTTGATCATCTGCATGACCGCATGTTCATCTTCCAACACATATTTCCGGATTTCCATAGATTCCTCCATATTTCAACCAAGTTTTTCATATTCAAACGTAAGTACGACTCTCAGTTTTTCAATCATTCTTTTCAAAAATCCCTGCCCCGCAGGATAAACAATGGGACTTGTGAACACAAACGACCGCCGAACATTCTGGACATTGCCAGCGGTGATTCTCATTTTCAAGAAACAGTTCTATTCCATGGTCACGAATATAGATAAGATTTTCAATCATGCTCATATGATACTTTGTGCGATAGCGCTTATCCAGATCTTTGAGCCGTTTACATGGAAAATCATTACATTCAAAGCAGTATCCCGATTGCGATTTTTGGTTGGGACAGGTTTTAATCACGCATAATCGACTGCCCTTGGTGACATAAATGATTTCATCCATGTTTCTGCATCCTTTGCATGAATTCTTTGTTCTTTGAAAAGAAATACAAAGAAGACAGTTCATGCCACATGGCGCAATCAGATCTTCATTCATAAATGAACCACCATGCCTTTCATCTCAATCATTCACACGTATAACAAGATGCTTTTTATTGTATCCATGACTTTTCGGGATTCCTCAATATCAAAAAGCATCCAGTCATGAAACAGACCTTCGAAAACTTCAAATCGCAAAGGTAGCTCTTTTTCGTCCATGATTGATTTAAACTTTTTCGCATCGGCAAAAAGCAAGTCATTGGTACTGATAAACAACGTTATCTTAGCCAAGTTATCTAGATTTCCGTAAATCGGACTGACCAAGGGGTGTTTGGTATCCTGATCCCCTGCATATGCTTTTCCGGCTAAAACTAGTCCGTTGATTCCCAGAATCGGATCGAATTTGTCTATTGCTAGTATCTCTGGATTCTCCATGGTTACGTCCAGCCACGGCGATAGTAAGATGATATCTTTGGGCTGAGGTATTGTTAAATCTCTTAAATGTTGAGCTAATCCCAAAGCAAGTCCGCCACCCGAAGAATCTCCCATTAAAACGAAACTGTCAGATCCGGCTTGCTTAACAATATCTTCCGCTATCGGCGTAACCATGTCATAAGCATCTTTGTACGAATGCTTTGGGGCTAGTGGATAATCGGGTACTGTGACCGTACAGCCGGTAGCCAAAATCAATCGCGTAACAAGGTTGAAATGGTAGCTTTGAATGCCAAAAACATAAGCTCCGCCATGAAGATAAAGTACATGAAGTTTTGATTTTCCTCCCTTTGGATACATAGTATATACGGGTTGACCCATAACTGTGCTCTGCTCAACCTGTATCAAAGATTGAATCTTCTTACTGGGTTTTGCGGGGGGCGGAGCAATACCTGACCTCAAATAACGATCGATCGAACGTTTCATATTCATCCTGTGCATGATGAAGAGCATGATCTTGCTTTCTAAACTTGCCATAGTATACCTCTTTTCAGTTCATCGGCTGCTGGTTTTTCCGGTTTTATGTTCAATCTTTAAATCAATGACCGTCACATGATCCCATGCCTGCAAAATTTCTTGTTGTCCCTTTTCCAAAAAATCCGGAGAATATTTTTCGACAAGGCTTTCCAACGCTTTCCGACGTATAAGGGAATCTGTGACGATATGTGCTCTGCCAAAAACGATGACGCTTCGATATCTTGTCGTAAAGGTTTCTTGGATGACATCATCCTGATCAATCACGCAAAATGAAACTTTGTCATTGTTTCTGATCGCGTCGATTTTGTGCCCTTCGTTGGCACTGTGAAAATAAATGTGACCATCTTTAAAAGTGTAGCTGATGGGAATTGTATAAGGATATCCATCTTCACCATGGACAGCCAATACACCGGAGGTGTGCCTATTCAAGATTTCGTCTGTTTCATCTTCACTCAGCTGCTGCTTACTTCTTCTCATTTCTCGAAACATGGTTTCCACTTGCTCTTTAAATGCGTACGCATCCGCGGAAACCACGGACACCATAGTACGAATCTGCACCATTGTGATAAATGAAGACGTGATCATAGCGCTTATCACCGAAAATCGCACCACCAAGCTTGCGGATTTGAAGTGGGGTTTTTAGCCAGCTCGAGGTTTTGGTGTCGAAGTTACCTAAGGTCTGTAAGTAGTGATACTGTTCTTCGGTCAATAATTCAATTCCCATCTCACTGGCCATATCCATCGCACTGGTTGCCGGCTTAAACTGCTTGCGCGAGTCCAAAGCGGTCCGATCATAACAGACATTGCGGCGTCCTTTGGGAGTTTCGGGGGAACAGTCAAAGAAAGTGATTTCACCGCTTTCTTTATCCACAGCCACGACATCCGGCTCACCTTCGGTGCGCTCCATTTCGAAAAGTGACCATAGTTTATCGGGATTCTGGTTCAGCCGAACCTCGACCTCTTCAAATCGGACATTGGGATGGCGTTTCGGATGTTTTTCAAAGCGTGTCTTAAGGCTGGCGAGCAGCTCATCGCGTTGCTCGGAAGTAAGGTTATGTTGATCTTTTTTCATGATTTTCTCCTTCATACGATCGATTACTTTAATTATACTTCAAAAAAACAAGTCTGTATTGATTTAGTATCATCAGAAGAAAGGACAAAATGCGAAGATTTTGTCCGGATAGTCAAACATAAAATGAAATTCTGGTTTTTTTCAGAGTGGTCTTGGCCAACCGTAAGCAATTGCTGCCAATACGGCTAATATCAAGGAATAGTAGTAATACCAGGGCTTATGAAATCGATGAAGCGCATAGATAACGCTTATCACAATAACGGACATCAGCGCGATGGCTATCGGAAGATTTTGATAGAATGTTAAGATTACGGTGATGATCAATGTCCCCAATGGTGCGATCATGAGTAATGCCTTGATTTTGTCAGATATTTTTAAACGCAATACAAGCAGATATATCAACACCAGTGACATTGCGAATATCTGACGGATAAAACCCATGGGCATCTGATCTTTCACAACAAGTCTGACCAGTGTTGTTATCGCATAATAAGCAAAGAAACAACTGACTAACAGAACTAATCCTGCGAATGGAAATAATAAGATGATAATCCATTTTGATCGATTTTCATTATTCATCATGATTTCCTCCTTAATGATGCCAAAATGCATTCAATCATAAGAAATCAACGAAGCATATTCTCTATACTTTAATTCTAGCACTTTGAAAAAACGATACAAGATTTGATATTACAATTACAAAAAAAAAGGTCCTCAAACTGCCATCCGAGGACCTTACTCTATTCAAACAAAAACCGTTTAGAATCAATTGTGGATATTTTGGGCTATTTCTCTTTTCGACTCAGCCATGCCTCAAGTATCACCCCATAGACGACACCGGCAACAAAACTTATATGATCCGCAAACCCGGTCGAACTGTAAAATGCAAATGAAACCAGCAAGCCAAACAAGGCTCCGCGAAGCAATGCTTTATTTC
>JANJWY010000137.1 GCA_024709285.1 Erysipelotrichaceae bacterium | reverse complement strand
CATGATGGCATGACCATATCCTTTCATCATCATTTGCGCAATGGCGATGCCGTGATGAATCGGATCATGGATGAAATAATGAAAAGAGATCTCAGAGATATCACCGTGGCTGCATCGTCGGTGTTTCCTGTTCATACATCCTTAGCCAAGGCCATCGAACAGGGAGTGGTGACGCAAGTCGTGACTGCCTATATGTCCGGGGCAGTGGCGGATGTGGTGAGTGAGGGTAAGTGTCTTTATCCATGTGTCATGCAGACCCATGGGGGACGGGCGTTGAGCATTGAGTCCGGCAAACTGAAAATCGATGTGGCATTTATTGCGGCTCCGGCGATGGATGAATCGGGCAATATCAGCGGTCGTCAGGGAAAAGCAGCGTGCGGATCTTTGGGCTATGCGATTGCGGATGCAAATTATGCGGAGATAGTCGTGGCGATTACTGATACGATCGAGCCGTTGAATCATATCGATATACCGAAAGAATGTGTGGATGTAATGCTTCAAGTGGATTCCATTGGCGATTCCAAGGGGATTGTTTCCGGAACTACACGCATCACCAAGGATCCGGTGGGATTGGCCATTGCTAAGCGCACCATTGAACTGATGGATGCGGTAGGATTTATCAAGGACGGCTTGAGCTTTCAGACGGGTGCCGGGGGTATTTCACTCGCCGTTGCGGCTCAGTTGCATCAGAAGTTAAAGCAAAATAATATCAAAGGATCTTTCGCTTCCGGAGGCATCACCGGCTATCTGGTCGATATGTTTGAGGAAGGATATTTTGAGAAGTTATACGATGTCCAGTGTTTTGATTTAGCGGCGGTCGCTTCGATTCAGAAGAATGAGAATCACCTTGCGATCAGTGCATCCCAATATGGCAATCCTTTTAACTCTGAAAACATTGTCAATGCGTTGGATGTGGTCATTCTCGGTGCATCGGAAATCGATTTAGATTTCAATGTCAATGTGACGACCGGATTTGATCATCGGATTTTGGGTGGTTCCGGCGGGCATGCGGATACGGCGTTTGGCAGTAAGTTTGCGATCATCGTATCAAAACTGGTGAGTTCGCGGATATCGGTGGTGGTCGATCGGGTGACGACGATCACGACGCCGGGTGAAACGGTGGATGCTTTGGTGACGGATTACGGTATTGCCATTCATCCGCGTCACAGCGAACTGATTGAGCAGTTGAAAAAAACCACGCGGCTACCGGTGGTTTCAATGAAAGAACTGTTGGATACGGCCAATGAGCTGTGCGGAATACCGCAGGTGATGATGCCAAAAGAGAAAATCGTGGCTGTCATGGAGTATCGGGACTTAAGTGTGATCGATGTTATCCGTCAGTGTGATTCGTTGTAGAGTTTCTCGAAATGTCCGATGATGGCATCGCGGGTAGAAGTGATGTGTTCGCGGACCAGTTCGATGATTTTGGGTTCATCATGATGAATCATTGCATCCAGCAAGCGTTTATGATCTTCGATGGAGCGTTGCATGGCTTCTGAGAAATAAAGCAATGACAACGATGTGATGCCGCGCCACAGATAAGCGCAGGTCGACTGTAGGGCCGCATTATCGGCCAACCGCCATATTTCCCGATGGAATTCATCGTTGAGTTTGCTGTAGCGAATGCGGTCTGCCGTTTCATCCAAAGTCTCACTTTGCTTCAAAATGTTTTGCAGGGTCGTGTAATCCGAAGTTTTGCGGGCGGCCTGCAACGTGGTTTCCGTTTCAATCAGAATGCGCGTATCAAAGTGGTCGGTTAAGGTTTTCTTGGACATACCCAACACCAAGACGCGTTTGTTGGGCAGTATGGATATAAATCCTTCGGCTTCGAGCATTAAAAAGGCTTCGCGGATCGGCATGCGCGATACCTGATATCTTGTCGCAATGGTTTCTTGGCGGATTTGTTCGCCGATGGCCAGCTGACCGGTAAAAATTTCGTGTCTGAGTTTAAGGGCGACTTGGTCGCGTATGGAAGTTTGTTGTATTTCGAGCATAAAGGTCCCGTCCTTATGTTTCATTGTAACCTAGGGAGGTTGAGGTTTCAACCTCGTGGTATAAAAGGAGAAAAAATTATGTCAACAATTTATGAGCGCTCGTTGATTAAGCATGTGGAGTGGAAGGGTAAAATTGAAACCCGGTTGAAAATGGAGGTCAATACCAAGGATGATCTGTCGTTGGCGTATTCTCCGGGTGTGGCTCAGCCGTGTCGGGAAATCGCTAAGAATAAGGAAGCGGTTTATGATTATACGTGGAAGGGCAATACGGTGGCAGTGGTTACCGATGGTACCGCGGTTTTAGGTTTGGGTGATATCGGTCCGGAAGCGGCGTTGCCGGTCATGGAGGGGAAGGCCCTTTTGTTTAAGAAGTTTGGCGGTGTCGATGCGATTCCGATTTGCTTGGATACCAAAGACCCTCAGGAAATCATTAACATTGTCAAAGCCATGGCTCCGGGTTTTGGCGGGTTTAATTTAGAAGATATTTCGGCTCCGCGCTGTGTAACCATTGAGCGGGCGTTGATTGAAGCGTTGGATGTGCCGGTCTTTCATGATGATCAGCACGGCACGGCGATTGTGGTCATTGCGGGATTGATCAATTCGTGCAAGCTGATTGGCAAGCAGCCTCAAGATCTGACGGTGGTGGTGTCGGGTGCTGGTGCTGCGGGAAGTTCAATTGTGCGGATGTTGAATGCTTTTGGGGTGAAGGATATTTTGGTGTTTAACAGTAAAGGTGTAATTACGAAGGAAGATGAGGGGAAGTATGATTTCCTTCAAAAAGAGATCGCTCATATGTCCAATAAGGATAACCGTCGGGTCACATTGAAAGAAGCGATGGTGGACAGCGATGTATTTATCGGAGTGAGCATTGCCAACATTCTGACCAAGGATATGGTGGCTTCTATGAATAAGGATGCGATCGTGTTTGCGATGGCCAATCCAGATCCGGAGATTCCTTATGATGATGCCAAAGCGGCAGGTGCACGGATCGTCGGTACCGGTCGCAGTGACTTTCCTAATCAGGTAAACAATGTGCTGGCATTTCCGGGATTGTTTAAGGGAGCGTTGGCGGTTCGGGCACGGAAAATCAGTGAGGAAATGAAGATGGCTGCGGCCGTCGGAATTGCGTCACTTCTTAACGAAGAGGAGTTGAATGATGATTATATCATTCCGAGTCCCTTTGATCCGCGGGTTGCCGATGCGGTCGCTACGGCGGTCAGTGAGCAAGCCATCAAGCAGAATCTGACTCGATAAAGTAAAAAGGGCGTGAGCCCTTTTATTTTTTCTTGTATAGTCCGTAAATCAGCACGCCTGTGTAGAAAAACAGATAGGCTTGAAATGCCGCCATGGTGAACAGGTATTCGCCTTCATAACCGGCAATGATGATGAAGACAAAGCTGATCACGGTCAATAAGCCAAAGGAAATGAGTTTTTTTCTCAGTTTGTCCTTATCTTCGCTGATCTGAATGTGCAGCCAGCTGACACTTTTGGCATCTTCTGCTTTCACGGTTACTTCGGGCAGTTTTTTGAGGAAATATAAGCGATAAAACAATTCGGAGACGGCCAGTCCACCGATCGCAGTCAAGGCGGCGACCCACCAGTCAATGTTTAGCAGGCTGAATCCGACGATGTAAACAAATAAAGCAATCAGAAAGCGCATGGAAAAGTTGCGCAGAAAGTTTAAGTCTTTCTGAGCGATCTGATAGCCTTGCTTGGTAAAACGGTCGACGTATACATAGCGTTTACGTTTATCAACGAATATACTGAGCGTAGCAAGTGCACGCACTTCTTCCGGGGTTAAAATTTTTGTCATCTTCTTCTCCTTCAGTGATGTACTCATTATAGCGAAAATCCAGGCGTTGCTCAATATAAAGTGTGATATACTTTTTATCGGAGGATTAACACATGAAAAAGAAACTATTGTTGATCATTGCTTTTATATTTATTCTGTCCGGATGTAATGTTCAGATCATCGATACGACGTGGAAATATGATAAAGCGTATATCAATGTCGGAAGCGAAACGATCATCTGTGAGGTCAGCTCTTGGAAGGACTATGAGAACAGTGATATGATTCAAGTCCGTTGCAAGGATGGTCGCAGCTTTTTAGGTCACAGCTCAGCAATCATTTTGGTTGACGAATAAGGTGTTTTTTACGGTTGCCGATCACCCGATTCCGGTAAACATCAAGCGTCAGAAACGCAGAAGTCTGACCATTCAGGTTAAGGATGGTCAGATTTTTGTGATGGCTCCGCTTTTAATGCGTGAGGAAACGATTGTCGGGTTTCTGTTAAAGAAAAAACGGTGGATCCACAACCGAATCACTCAGGTCAGCTTGCCGGAATTCGATGTCGAAGAAGGTTATTACTTTCTTTTTGGCATCAAACATCCCATACCTGCAAATCAGAAGAAGTTAACTCTGGATCCGACATACTTAACTCAGCGTCTGACTTTCTGGCAAAACCATCTCAATCTGTATCCGAAGAAGGTCAGTGTGAAGATGATGAAGCGCAGTTGGGGGCGTTGTTCTTCTAACGGAACGGTAACATTGAATATCCGCCTGTTACATTATGATAAGCGATTCATCGATGCGGTGATCGTACATGAGTTGGTTCATCTCAATCATCTGAATCATTCGAAGTCGTTTAAAGAAGCGTTGGATGAAGCGCTTCCGGAATATCGGGTGTGGATAAAACTCAATCGTCTTACATAGAGTGACAGATATAAAACCAAAGAAGATGTAAGATCTGAGTTTATGAGTTTATGTGAGTAATGGTGATTTCTTGTTGAAAATCACTTTTATGAATTTGGATACAAACAAAAGTGAATGTATTGTTCGATATTCATTGATACTCAGGTGTGGGATTTATATAATTAATCCAATAAACAATA
>JANJWY010000128.1 GCA_024709285.1 Erysipelotrichaceae bacterium | reverse complement strand
CAAAGCGATACGGATGATGCTCATCTCGACTTTTCTAAGAGCTTTCACGGGATATCACCGATTCTGTCATCTGAGATTCAGTATCGTATGCAAAACGGTCAAACTTTCAAAGATATCTTCAAAGAAATACAAACAAGCAATCAACTTTTCGTCATTGATCATCATTTGTTTCATTGCATCCCTCTGACACACAAGCAGCTTCCCACCATTTCATATCCGTTGATGCAAGGATTGGATGAAGTGTATTATCAGTCTGAACAGAAAGAACGCATCAAACAACAGACCGGGGACAGTTTCAAATTGGTCAACCGCGAGTTGAAGAAATTCAGGGCGAAGTTGCCGAAGCTGTATCACGCCCTTGATGAAGCGTTAGACTGTGAGAAATGGCGTGAGATGGGTGACTATCTGTACACCTACCCTCAACAAGTCACTAAAGGCGCAAAAGAAGTGACGTTTGAACGTTTTGATGGTGAAGGAATGATTACGATTCCCCTGGACCCTAAGTTGGATGTCAAAGCCAATGCGAAGAAACTGTTTCAAAAGTATCAGAAAGGTCACAGCGGTCAGCCGCACATTCAAAATCAGATCGATCTGTGCCAAGAGGAAATCACCTATTTCGAAGCCCTTCAACAACAGCTCGAAATCGCGGATGTGCAGGACGCCAAGGAAATCCGTCAGGAACTTGCGAAACGCGGTTATATGCCAGCCGTGGTATCCAGAATTCGTAAACAAAAGGAAACCAAGCCCAATTACTTAACCATTAATTTCAATGACCATACCACGATCTATGTCGGTAAAAACAACCTTCAAAACGACTTTCTCTCCTTCAAACTCGGCAGAAAGGATGATTGGTGGTTTCATGCCAAGGATACCCATGGCGCACATGTCATTGTCCAGACCGATAACTTTGATGAAGAGGTTATCCGGGCATCGGCTCACTTAGCCGCCTACTACTCTAAAGCCCGCCACTCTTCCAGTGTGCCGGTGAATTACACGCAGGTTAAAAACATAAAAAAGATCCCCAAATCGGTAGCCGGTTTGGTAAGGATCTCCAATTATAAAACCATCTTCATTGATCCGGATGCAAGTCTAATTCAGTCGTGGTTGCAAAGGAAATAGAAAGTTCAGTTCGAACTTTCTATCTTTTTATGTAGATTGAGCTATTTTGCGTGTATGATTCCATGCTCCCCACACGATGGTTATTCATCTCTGTTCGTTAGTCATGCTGTTCAATGGTTACCACTTCATTGGCCTTTGGATCATAGAAGAAATATTCAATTTCTGAGATCGAATAATCCAAATCTTCAGAAGACTGAGACCTAAAAACTAATGGCTTACCATTTTTTATCGGCCATTCGGGGTTCTGAAGCCATTTAGGAGGTTTGTTCTCATAGATAAACAGTTCTTTTAATCGTGTTTTACACCATTCTGACTTTTCTTTCTTCGTCATGCCTGCTGGTGCAGAATTCGCAAGTTCAACTAGAAACTCAACACTCACATCCAACCATTCCGGTTGAATACTTGTAAGAAAAATGAAATCTTCTTCATCTGCATTTTTTGGCATCGATGATATTTTATTTTTAGTGAAATATCTTTTCACAGCCCAAAATATTTCAACTCTATCGCGTAATCTGGATAGATTTGCGCGTTGGATAAGATGTTCAGGATCATAATATGTAGAAAACTTTCGATCCTTCTGACTATCCGAGATAAGTAGTTGCCTTAAGTCTTCATTTACTTTATAAATTTCCCAAAACTCAAAAACTGACATTCTAGCTTCGAGAAAATCTTTCATAACTTCAACTAGAAGCTTTTGTTTCAGATTATTATCTTTTGATTTTCTGAATATATTCATTTTAATTCTCCTTAGCACTTAACAATTATTGACCGACAAATATTGTTAGACTTCTTTAAAACAGCTGGACATTTGCTGACACCCTTATAACTTCAATATACCTAATTCATTAAACATCTTATGGTTTTAAAATTTCTGCTAAGTTAACTAGGTTGCGTTGAACTGCTAAGTCATATGCAGTCAGTCCTTCATTATTCATTATTGATTTATCTGCACCATTTTCAATCAAAAATATGAGATCCTCTTTGCTGGAATGCGAGTATACTAAATTGATTAACGGAGTGTCACCATAATCTAGATTCTTCTCATTGACATTCAAACCACGCTTAACAAGATATCGAATAACCTCAGAGTTCCCTTCTCTACAGGCAAAATGCAAAATTGTTCCATAAGAGTACTGCTTATCAATTGGTACTCCTAGCGACTCAAAATACTCGATAATCTCAATATTATCATTATTTTCGTGATTGACTGCCAGTGTCATGGGAGTTTCACCACAACAACCAAAATTTATATCTGCTCCACTCTCAACAAGAAGTTTTATTATGTCAAATCTGTCTTTTACAGTCAGGACAGCCCTCATCAAAGGAGAATAAGAATCTCTACCCCAAACTTCCTCATTTTGTCTGTTAACACTAGCCCCATTTTGAATAAGTAATCGAATAATATCTATATTCTCATGTTGAATAGCCATTTCCAAAGGTGAGTACACATATCGTTCAGTCACCGCAAAAACAATGAGGTTCGTGAATGGTGCACTATCGATATTAGCATTCGATGATTTGATTAATCTTTCTACCTCTTTATAATTATTGTTCTCTATCGCTTCATTAACTCTTCCGACAAAAACGTAGTTATTATAGACAGAGACATTTAGCAAGAAGACAACTCCGATAATGGAAACCATCAGAAATATGGTCGTCTTTTTCGTTTTACTCATTTAGCTAGCCTCCTTATTATTTGGATTATTAATTATGTTCAAGATTTCAAGTTCAAATGAAGTTTCTATTGCTGTCCAAACGTGCAATTCACAACACAAATTTTAGTATTTACTTTAATCTTATCTTTTTCTTTGGTCTTCTACGAACAATATTACCACTATAAAGATACCAACGGACACTAAATGAGATTCCAACTGTGACACAACAGATAGTTGATAGTATCAATGAGATAGTTTGAAGTGTTTCAGTAAAAACAAAAATCATAATATTAAAACAAACTACAAATGCAATATATGATACTAAAAAACATATAAACAAGCAATAATGCCACTTAACCAAATGTTTCCTATGTTCTAAGTAAAGAAGTTTACTAAGGAAATTGCCTTTACTTAATTTCCATCGATGTCTCGCAAGATTTTTTCCGTGATAAATTTCAATATCATCAGAAAGCATTACTCCAAAAGGTCCCAGGTAGAGCATTGCGAAAAGGAATACAGATCCAAAATTTATGAATAATAACGTGAGAATCTTATCTTGCATTCCTCATACCTCATGTCAATAGTTGATTCCATAGTTGCCTCATGGAGCATATGATACTCCTTAAGGATTACATAATATATTTGAAACTAAAATGGAAATAGTTGCTTTACCTTTTAATCTTAATTTCTTTGACTTTGTTCGTGCTGAGTGCGGCCATTAAAAACTCTATACAGACAGCCTTATTATCAATCAGAAAGAATTTCCGTTTAGTTTTGATATGTATATAGTTATTTCCAAGTTTGTAGTAAATGATGTCTGAATAATATATTTTGTGCTTGATTCTAAGTCCTGTAACAAGAATGAAGTGATCTCCATGTCTGTAAACATCGATTCTCCAGAAGATTTGAGCCCAAGCTATATAGAGACCAAACAATGTAAACAATCCAAATCCTGTAATGACCCAAGGTTCATCTGAACCAGTAGTATTTAGAAAAGCGGTCACTATGATAGGTCCTATTGAGACTATCATTGCACCAATAAGCCCTACCCATCTATAAACTTTAGGTAAACGAATAATGATGTGCTCCTCTTTAAGATTTTTAATTATTTCGTTTCCGTTATCCGCATAAATCTTTTCAGCCAAAAAATACATTACGATTCCGATAATGGTATAAGTTAATGATATCGTAATAAATTTATCCATCCTTTGATCCCCTTATCTACGATATTCCGATATATTTAATTCCCCGCCTAATTCCTGAACATTACTTCCAATACAAAATATCAAATTTCTTGACTACGTATTAACAAATAGAGCAATCATTCCATCCTTCTCCACTGCTCAATCCCATCGTTTCCCCTAGAATAAAACTGCTTAGGCAAACCTTTGTCTTTAAAGTTGTAATGACTGCGATTTTTCTTTGATACAACATATGAAAGATTCAAGCATGGCGTTAAATCACCATCCAAAACATTAAAGTCAAAGATAAACGTTTTCAAACTTTTTAAGTTTTTTATGAATCCGAGATTTTCAATTATATTGCTTCCGGTAAGTTCTAACAATTCTAGATTAATTAAACAATCAAGCACTGAGAAATCTGATATTTTCGGGCATTTGCTTATTCTGAGAGCTTTTATCGTACTCTTTACATTGCTTAGAGAACTTATATCAGAAAGATTCCGATTATAGTGTAAGTAAACACACTGCATGTTAGTGGATCTGTTAATTCCTTCAAGAGACTTGATTCCACTTTGTGTAATATTCAAAGTGTCGAGCTCAGTGCTTACAAAAAGATTGTTAAGATCGCTTGCTGTTTGATTATAAACTGATAATGACCGTAGGGACGCAACACTTTTAAAACTTGCATTAGTATTAGGTTCTGTATTCAACTGAACAAGACCGTGAATTCTTGTATAATCTGTCTCATCTTTGAAAGCAAAGTTATGAAGATGATCAATCTTCCAATCTATACTTCTCAATTCTGGATGATTATATAAGTATTCATAATTTATTTTCTCTTTCATTGATGGCAATATCATAAGATGTTTCAAAGATGGACATAATTCTAGAAAACTTAAGTCATTGCCTATAAGGATAGCTTTTTCAAGTTGAAAATTATTTACAATTTGAATGTACTCATTTATCGAATGCCACTGTGTCAATTTATCAAACTCAGTGTACGATTCAAAATTTTCAAGTTTGATAATGATTGAATCAAAAATATTAACCGGATAAGTAAGGCTTGTAAATGCAAAACCATTTCTAACAATCATTCTGCCGGAAAGAATTTTAGTATCTGTAATAACATCAGTAAGTTGTTTTATCACATAATCACTCCTTCCATATCTTTTTTGAGAAACCCCAACTGACCACTGAATTGCGTTAAAAAACATGGTTTGACAACGTTTGTGTTCACCATGCTTAGCAAAAATGGTTCATTGAAAGTCCCCCTGTATTTACTTATCTAAAAAATATCATACATCCAAACAACCGTCAATGTGATTATTGATCGCTTATCTGAAATGATCCGTTCTATTCTGTTAACGATTATCACAGACAGGCAAAAAGAAAAACCGCTTATTCAGCGGTTCGATTGAAAACTAACTTCCCAGTCTCAAATAACAACAACGGTAACAGGGCTAATCCCATGATCCAACCCCAATTCTCCAGGCTCACCGAAGTCAACTTAAATATGCTTTGAATCGGCGGGATGAGTAGTACCCCAAACATCATCGCCATATTCACGATAATTGCCAACCATAAGTACTTATTGGTAAGCAGCGATTTAAACAGGGTCATATGACCGGAATGGACGTAGAGAGAGTAGAATAATTGCGAGAATCCAAGCACTGAGAAGGCCATGGTACGGCCGGTTTCAATATTGATTTGATTGCCTAACAAGAAAGCTACGGTCGTCACTGCGCCAATCAAGGTGCCACCCAGTAAGATACGAATGACCATCGATTTACCCATCAATGACTTCGATGTGTCGGGTTTACGACTCATAATACCTTCTTGAGCCGGATCGACACCCAGCGCTAACGCCGGAAGTGAATCCGTCACTAAATTAATCCAAAGAATATGAATGGCCAGTAATGGCAGTGGCCAGTTAAGCACAACCGCCAATAACAGCACAAACAGTTCGCCGGCATTACAGCTCAGCAAATAAGAAATGGCTTTGGTAATATTATCCCGAATACGGCGACCTTCTTCAACCGCTGCGACCACCGTCGCAAAGTTATCATCGGTTAATACCATATCCGCCGCACTCTTCGCGACCTCAGTACCCACGATACCCATCGCCGCCCCGATATCCGCTTTTTTCAGAGCCGGAGCATCGTTGACCCCATCACCCGTCATCGCGACGATATCGCCATGACGTTTCCACGCCGCAATGATGCGCATTTTATGTTCAGGAGAAACTCTTGCATAAACACCAATGGATTTGACTTGTTCAAACAGTTGATCATCGCTCATTTCATCCAAATCGTTGCCACTGATGACCGTCAGGTCATCCGTTAACAAACCGATTTCCCTGCCAATCGCCTTTGCGGTCAAGGCATGGTCACCGGTAATCATGACCACATCAATACCGGCCTGCTTACACTTAACGATCGCCTCCGTCACTTCCGGACGAGGAGGATCGATCATCCCGGTCAAACCGATAAATACCGCATCGCTCTCCAAATTCACATCGCCATCAATGACTTCACCATTCACCTGTTTAAACGCTGCGGCCAAGACGCGCAAAGCATCTTGTGCCATCGTCTGATTCTGTTGATAAATGATTTTCTTATCTTCATCATTGATTGCACGAATATTACCATTATCCAGGATATAGGTTGAAACTTTTAATATCTCATCGACCCCGCCTTTGATATAAGCCAGGGTTTCTTCTTTATAGTTATGCACCGTCGTCATACGTTTACGACCGGAATCAAACGGTACTTCCGCAATCCTCGGATAGCGTTTAAACACATCTTCGCTAATTGATTCATCCGCCCAATCCGCCAATGCGGTTTCGGTAGGATCTCCTTGCCAAACGCCATCGACCAAGCGGGCGTCATTGCACAAACGATTGGCCAAAGCCAACTGCTCAAGATGTTGATCATTGCTGACCCAGGTACGCACGACTTTCATCTTATTTTGCGTCAGTGTACCGGTTTTATCCGAACAGATAACCGTCGTAGAACCTAAGGTTTCTACCGATGGCAACGTCTTGATAATGGCATTGCGCTCAACCATCCGCGAAACACCCAATGCCAACACGATCGTCGAAACCGTTGGCAGGCTTTCCGGAATGATAGCTACCGCCAAGGATACGGCGGTCAAAAACATTTCAAACGGTTCTTTTCCTTCAAGCACGCCGATGAAAAATATTGCACCGCACGCCAGTATGGCCACGATTCCCAATACTTTGCCCAACTGATTCAGCTGCTTTTGTAAAGGAGTCAGTTCAGTCTCGCTTTTACTTAGCATCGTCGCAATGCGTCCGACCTCCGTTTTCATGCCGGTCGCCGTAACCAAACCGATGCCACGACCATACGTCACCTGACCGGAAGCATACGCCATATTCAAGCGATCACCTAACGGTGATTTTTCTGTAATGATTTTTGAAGCATCTTTAGTTACCGGCACAGACTCCCCGGTCAGCGAGGCTTCCTGAATCTGAAGACTGCTCGTCTTGATCAGACGCATATCCGCATTCACCAAATCCCCTGTCTCTAAAATCAGAATATCCCCGGGAACCACCAGATTCTTCGTTATGATCTTCTCTTCCCCGCCACGCAATACTCTTGAGGTCGGAGCAGACAAATCTTCCAGGGCTTTGAGTGCGTTTTCCGCCTTTGCTTCTTGGATATAACCTAAAATCGCATTGACGATGACGATAGCCATGATAATACTGGCATCAACAACTTCACCTAACAGAGCACTGATAATAGCCGCAATGATCAGTATAATGATCATCACATCTTTGAACTGATCAAGAATCGTCATTAAAAAGTTCTTTTTCTTCGCTGCGTCCAACTGATTATAACCGAAGGTTGTCAGCCGCTCTTTCGCTTCACTTTCACTCAATCCCTGATGGACATCCACATCTTTCACAGATTCTTCGATTGATAAGGTATGCCATTGTTTTTCGTTTTCCATGTTTCTCCTTGTTTGTAGAAAAAAAGACTCTACCCGTCGATAA
>JANJWY010000123.1 GCA_024709285.1 Erysipelotrichaceae bacterium | reverse complement strand
CGCCGCCAGCGTTCATCCTGAGCCAGGATCAAACTCTCCATTTGATCTGCTCATTATTTTTTTAAACTCTGACGAGTTAAATTTTAAAATTTTTGTCTTGTACTTGATGTTTCCTATTTAGTTTTCAAAGATCAATCGGCTTGTTTTTTTTGCCTCTCATCGAGCAGGCTTGTACATAATATCAAATACCCCCAACCTCTGTCAACACTAAAACAGTACTTTCTTGAAAAAGTTTTTCAGTTATCAAAATCCAAAAAAAAACCGGCCATAGAGCCGGTAGTTTCAAATAGGTAAATTACGACGTTTGAAAATCACAAATGCCAAACCATATAAAATCAAACCGATCAAAGCCAATGCAAGCATCGGCCACGGCTGATAACCCGCAACGATGATCTCATTGGGCTCATACAACGACAATAATGTAAAATACTTAAAGAAATCCAACTTATCTCCCTGAGCCCTAAGCATCTGAAAAATCAAAAATCCAACCGGCAATGAAGTTCCAAGCAACACAGAATTCTTACCATCATTAAACAGACAAGAAGCTAAAAAGGTAATTGAACTGATTGCAAACAAATAGAAGAACAATGTCAAGTTGACTAACAGAAACTTCCCTGTTTCCAACTCACCCGGAAATCTCAGCTCAGAAAAGATAATGCCTGCAACAACGATACCCAGCACAAGCAAAGCCAGCATCGTTATGAAAACGATGGCCTGAGTCAAAACGACTTTGACCCTTGAATTCGGAGTGGTCAGCAAATATGCCATAGATCCATTGTCAACCATCTTGCCAATCAGACGATGCCCGATAATTGCCGTAAAAATCGTCGGAAACCCTACGGCCAGAAAACCATAGAAATAAGAGGCCAGAAAACCGATGTAACTAGGAACTTTCAATTGATATCCGAAAGCTTTGATCAGTTCCTGCGGTAACAGTTTCAACATCGCTTCCATAGAATCAATGACTTCCGGATCATACATAAACATGATGGTCAGCGAATAAAAAATCATGACTGCGATAAAAATCATCAATAACTTCCAGCTGGCCTTAAAGGTGGCTTTAAATAATGGAATACTCATTTGACATCACCCTCTTTTCCATAAAACTTCATAAAAACGTCTTCTAGCCGCTGAGTTTTCACATCAAGATCCAATACCTGAATTTGCTTAAGCAATTCAAAAAACGGTTTAAAATCACCCAATACCTCAACCTCAGCATAATGGTCATTTTCAAAAACCACGGAAATACCCAACTGCTTCATCTTCGTGATTTCCAAAGCATTCTCTACCGAAACGGTAAATATCTTACGCCGATGCTGCTTGACAACCTCAATATCCTCAACCAGAACTATTTTTCCATCACGAATCATCGCAATCCGATCACATGTCTTATCTACTTCTTCAAAACTGTGCGAAGACATTAATATGGTCTTTCCGCGTTTGCGCTCCTCCTTGATCAAATTGACAAAAACCTGTTGCATCAGCGGATCCAACCCGCTGGAAGGCTCATCCAAAATGTAGATTTGCGGATCATGCATGAAAGCCGCAATCAAACCGACCTTCTGCTTCATTCCTTTGGACATCTTGCGGATTTTTCCCCTTGGATCAAGATCAAAAATCTTCAGCAACTCATTTAACCTGGTTTTATCTTTTACATTTCGCATCTGCAATAGAAAATGTAAAAATTCAGCTCCGGTCATATCATCAAAAAGTGACATCTCCCCCGGGATATACCCCACCGTCTCCTGAATTTTCGCAGCATCAGACCAGCTATCCAGCCCATTAATTATGATTTTACCTTCTTGGGCTTTCATAAACCCCAACAGACAGCGGATGGTCGTTGTTTTACCAGCTCCATTGGGTCCTAAGTACCCAAACACTTCTCCCGCTTTCACCTGAAAGCTGACATCAGTGATTCCTTTTTTACTTGAATATAGCATCGAACAGTTTTTTACTTCAATCATGCAAATCAACCCTTTCTATACATAGACGGTTTTTTACACCGAATCGTCCGGCTCCTCCGAAAAATTCCAAAAACTTAAAATACGATAAGCTCTTAATGTGTTTATCCTGCTATATTTCCCTGATTTTTCAAGTTGGAAGTGTATGAACCCTGAATATTTAGGGCTTAGCGGAAATCTGCCTTGTTCTGCGTTTGCCGATAACCATGCCAACGCATCACTCAACCGATGATCATATGGATGCCGGGTAATAGCGAAATACTCCAACGCACGTAGAACATCATAATGCCAGTGACAGGGATAATGCATAGACAGAAAATGTTGATCAATGACCCTTCCGTCCTTATCACTCAGGTATAAATGATGCATGAGTAAAAACTCTTCTGCACGTTTTCTTGCAGAAACAACTTCTTCAAGACGATATTTATACCCTTGAATTTGGTATTCCCATAATCCCTCCAACACACAAATGGTTGTATGAAAAGATCCATGATGCACTTTGTATCGCGGATGACGGCAGTTATACCCGCCATCATCCAGCTGCATGGTAATCAGATAATCGATCAGCGAGTTTAGAAGTTGCTGATCCACACCAAAATAGGCTGAAATATTCAAAAACATGCCGGTAATGCAGCAGTCACTGTGGATGCGGTGAACTGTCGGTGACATACCGCCGTCTTTGCCCTTCTCTTCATTTAACACTTTTTCGCAAATATTATGCAAAGCAACATTTGATACAACACCCAAATTCTTCAAGGTTAGCAGTGTGTAATGCGTGCTGGTCCACTTGGGATGATAATATCCATCTCCCCAATGCCCATCCGCTTTCTGCAGTTTCAACAATTGCGCACCCCAGCCATCCTTCGAAATATCTTCACGAAGCACATGTAAAACGGCATCTTCTTTTTGATAAAGATCCCGATTTACCTGATAAATAATGGATGGATCACCTTGACAAAGCCAGGCAATAATATCGCTGCGCATCGTCATTGAACCGGAATTTTCGATTGTAATGTCCGAATGAGTTCATCGCGATTTGCCGACATTTCCGCTTTCAAATCCTCAATCTGCTGAAGACTCAAATTTTTTTGCCGGGTAAGTTCATCGATGGTCAGCTTAGCAGACTTCAATTCTTTCTGCAAATCCCAGATAATCCTCTTATTTTTGAAGAAGTTTACCAATCCGAAAAGAAAGACAAGTAATCCGCCCAAACCAACGGAAATAAGAATTACCAATGAACCAGACAAATCGAATGTCCAAAAGAAAAGACGGACTGTAATGATATCAGCGTTTGTAATGGCAAAAATGGCTATGATGATCGACAGTAAAACAAAAAGTATAAATTGCTTTTGCATATTTTGCCCTCAATCTCTATGTGTTTCAATATAACAAATTATACTCCTAACCACAAAAAAAAGGAAACGGCTTAGGCCGTTTCCTTCACATTCTTCTTCGTTTTCTGCCAATAAACAAATCCGCCTGCACCTGCACCTAAAGCAAACAGCAACAAGTATATCCACAGATTCGAACCGATACTGCCCTGATCCACCAAAACAAGCAATGTCCGAGCCGGTACGATGACCGTATTTCCCGAAATCTTCTCGATGACTTCCACTCCGGCTTGCTCGCCATTGACAACTACAGCCCATCCGGACTGATCCAACTCAACTTCAATCGCCTCATCATTGGCATTGGTCAAAACCACAATGGTTTCCCACTTGTCATCATTGGCATTGCCCGATAACGTATAGCCCACCATATTGGCTGATGGCATATCCAAAAACTTTAAATGTGCACGAATCAAGGAGGCTTCCGGCATACGGAATGCCGGATGCGATTTGCGAAGCTCGATCAGACCTTTAAAATATTCGACATTGTCCATATACTGCGCTTTGCGGTTGTAGTCCAGCTGATTGACGCTGTCCGGCGATTTGTATGAGTTATGATCACCGCCCTTGGTACGCAAGAACTCGCTTCCCGCATGAATAAACGGAATGCCTTGCGATGTCAGTACGATGGCATTCGCCATCCGATGCATGGCAATCAGCTCTTCTTCTGAAGCCTCCGGATTGGATTTCATCAGCTTGTCCCACAATGTCAGATTATCATGAGCTTCAACATATGTGATCGTATGATACGGTTCTTTCGCCCACGGAGTCTTTGAATACTTCACTTTCGAGTAATCGATAGCGTTGAACATAATCGAACCAACGATTCCAAACTTGACGCTTTCTTCCATGCCGGGTTCACCATTAACGAAACCTTTATCTGTATCGGTGAAGACATGTCCTTTTAAGCCATCCCGGATATCATCTGAGAAAGCCGCAATACGGTCAAGCCATCCGGCATTTTTCTTCAATGCCTTTTGATCATCCGGCAACGGGGATTCCCCGCCGGTCCATCCTTCTCCATAAATCAGAATGCTTGGATCGACTTTGTCCAAGGCTGCCCGAATGGCATTCATGGTTTCAATATCATGCAGTGCCATCAAATCAAATCGGAAACCATCGATGTTATATTCAGTTGCCCAATAGACAACGGAGTCCACAAAGTGTTTACGAACCATCGAGCGTTCGGAAGCCGTTTCGTTTCCGGTACCCGAACCATTGGAGAAACCTCCGGCATCATTGAACCGATAGTAATAATTCGGAACGATCTTACTGAAATCCGAGTCAGCGGATGCACCGGTGTGATTATATACGACATCCATAACGACACGGATACCGGCCTTATGCAAAGCCATGA
>JANJWY010000118.1 GCA_024709285.1 Erysipelotrichaceae bacterium | reverse complement strand
GAAGTCGAACGTGAGGTGATGTTTATCGACCAAATAAAATCCTATTGTAAACATTTCAATGCTCTTTTCGAAAACGAAAAACATGCTACCGTTCACTCCGTTTATAAAAGTACGATTAACTGTATCGTTGATGATCGGATTTTCTCCTTACAACATCAAGAAATGCCGATAACACCACTAAGCATCAATCTGGATATTCCTAAACGAGTGTTTGAACTGATCCGTGTCAACCGAGGAGATGAAGTACAGTTTACAAAAGATAGCCTTATTGCTTTTAATTCAGTGTTCTCACTTGAACATGCTGAAATATTCGATTGTGACTTAACTGTAGGAACAAAACCTCTTGATAATGTAAAAATTCAATTATTGACGGATCACATCCTGAAATACATTGAAAAGGGTGAGTTTGGCCGCATCGCTAAATCTTTTAAAGACAATGAGATAATTCCGCTGTCATTTGCGGGCAATTATGTGTCAGGTGTCTTGTTAAGACTGACAAGCAGTTCGAATGTTGTGGAAATCAGCTCTCTTTCTGCTCAGCTTATCGGAGTAGGGGAAGGATTAACGCCATCGGGTGATGATTTCAACTGCGGGATGCTCGCAGCTCAATATTACTTAAGAGGCCATCCATATGCCGATCAATTGAAAGATCAGTTGATTTCACAAATCATGCGGCGTATCAACACGACAACAGTGATTAGCAAAGAATTTCTTATTTATGCCTGTGAAGGGAAGTTCAGTCAGATGGTTAAAAATGTATTGATCAAAAGTCAGCAGGAATTGGATGTGACATCAGAAATCATTAAGATTCGCGATATCGGTCACACCTCTGGAATCGATTTTCTGACGGGATTGTATTTCGGATTATTAAAGGGAGGAAATGAATTATGATTCATAATGTAATAAAACACAATGCGTATTTTGATTCTGTGACACTGATGCTGTTTTCTAGCAAATTGGGTGGAGTTGAAGGTGTTCAAGAAGCTGCAGTTATGATGGGGACGGATCACAATATTGAACTGATGAAAAGTTCGGGTATTCTTTCAGAAGAGTTGGCAAGCAAAGTAACTGCCAACGATTTAGTCATTGGCATCAAAGCAGTATCACAGGAAGTTGTGGATTTGGCGATTAAGACATTGGAAGAGCAGTTTGAAAATAAGACAAAAACAAGCGAAGGAACCGGTGCTATTCGAGTGAAAACTGTTGATGCTGCCGTGAAGAAAATAGATGGGCTGAACTTTGCCATTATTTCTGTTCCGGGAAGATTTGCTGCAGCAGAAACGATGAAATGCTTAAAGAACAACATGAATGTATTGCTGTTTTCAGACAACATTACGATTGATGAAGAAAACGAGCTAAAAGATTATGCTATTAAAAACGAATTACTGATGATGGGGACCGACTGTGGTACGGCCATTATCAATGGAGTTGCGTTAGGATTTGCCAATGTCGTTCGCAAAGGAAATATCGGTCTTGTTGCAGCATCTGGAACTGGTCTGCAAGAGTTGACAGTTGTCATTGATAAGCTTGGTGGAGGTATTTCTCAAGCTATCGGTACAGGGGGCAGAGATGTTAAAAAGGAAATTGGCGGGAAAATGATGTTGTTTGCTTTGGATTCATTAATAAATGATCCAGAAACTCAAGTCATTGGTATTGTATCAAAACCACCTGCAAAAGAAGTCATGATTAAAATTCTGGACAAGTTGAAAAACATATCCAAACCAGTCGTTGCTTGTTTCTTGGGTGGCGATCCAAGTCTGGTTGATGGCACGGATACGATTGCAACAGAAACCATTGAAGAAGCAGCTAAGCAACTAGTAAGACTATCAAAAGGTGAATTAACAGTTAATTTAAGCAATTTCACAGAACAAGAGCTGGATAAACTTGTTACTGATGAGGTTTTAAAACTTCAAGAGCAAAAGAATCTGCGTGGTTTGTATACCGGTGGTACTTTAGCATATGAAGCGATGTTAATTCTTAATAAAAAAATCGGGAATGTATATTCCAATATTGCAATTAATAAAGAGCTGTCCCTAAAAGATGTTGAGGTAAGTCAGGATAATACAATTTTGGACATGGGTGAAGACTATTTCACTGATGGGATGCCTCATCCGATGATTGAACCGAAACTACGTTCTGAACGTATTAAAAAAGAAGCATCGGATCCTAATACGGCCGTCATTCTATTGGATTGCGTTCTGGGTTATGGAAGTCATGAGGATCCGGCAGGTGCAATTGTTAAAGCTGTTGAACAAGCCAAAGCATTACAAGGCAATCGTTACGTAACTTACATAGCTTCTGTATGCGGTACCGAAAAAGATCCTCAAGTACTGAGCAATCAAGTCGAAAAGCTTAAAAATGCAGGTATCATCGTCCTTCCGACCAATGCTCAAGCTTCACAGTTGGCAGCTCGCATCCTGGAAAGACTATAGGAGGATCATATCATGTCAAGAGTAAATGAACTTTTCAATCAGTCTCTTAAAGTTACCAATGTCGGACTTGAAACCTTCTATCAAACAGTCGTTGAACAAAATGTTTCTGCTGTTCACGTCGAGTGGCGTCCGGTGGCTGGTGGAAATGCTAAACTTGCCGCATTACTGGCAAAATTGAACACTCCGGAAATCGATGAAGCAAATAAAAAAGCCTTTGATATCATGAACAGTGCTGAACCGGTACTTACCGATATCCGATATGCTCATGAAGTGTTAGAAGGTATGGATAAGTATACGATCGGTCATGCCGGCCCGCCATTGGCTTGGGAAGACATGTGCGGTCCACTTCAGGGAGCTATTCTTGGGGCTATCATGTACGAAGGACTTTCCAATAGTTTGGAAGAATCCGAAGAACTGGTTAAGTCAGGGAAAATCAAGTTTAGAAACAATCACAGCATGGGTGCTGTCGGTCCGATGACCGGTATGGTTACCTATTCAATGCCGTTATGGGAAGTTACCAATACTACATACGGTAATAAAGCGTATTGTGCATTCAATGAAGGATTGGGTAAGGTTATGCGTTTTGGCGCTAACGGACCTGATGTCATTGAGAGATTAAAATGGTTAGAAACATCACTGGGACCAGCCATGAAAAAAGCATTAGCGTTATCAGGGCCAATCTCATTGAAAGTCATTATCGCCAAAGCACTTGCCATGGGGGATGAAATGCATCAGCGCAATACCGGTGCCAGTTCATTGTTCGTCCGGGAAATCATGAAGTATTTGGT
>JANJWY010000102.1 GCA_024709285.1 Erysipelotrichaceae bacterium | reverse complement strand
TTTGACATAACATTTGATCCTTTCGTTTATATGTTCTTCGCAATTTCCATCATGGAAACATGCGCAAACTCCAAGAATTCCTTGTAACCGCACCTTTCATCATCAAAATACGCAATATTCAACCGCTTGCAATTGCCATGACACAAGTTCTTAAACTTACAAGATGAGCACAGGACGGATATGCGCTTATCCTCTTTTAAGAAATCATTCATTATCTGAGAATTCCGTATCTGATCAAACGAATGCGAACGTACATTGCCACAAAGATATTTATCCAACACATAGAAATCACAGGGATAGACATTGCCATCCGCCTCAACGACATACTGAGGTGAGCAGAAACCCAACATCCCGCATTGCTGAGGCGGAAATCCCCGAAACATCGGAATGATATTATCAAACAGTGAGACGCTGATATAGTGTCCTTTCTTAAAATCCTCATGCCAGAAAGTATAGAATTCTTTATAGAAAGAAAAGAACTCACTGGGTTTAAGAGCATGGGAATCATCCTTACCATCCAAACCCGGCAGGCAAGGAATCAACTGAACAAACCGCAAGTCATGAGCTTTATAGAAATCATACAGCTCTTTGGGATGTTTGGACAACTCACTTGTCAGCACTGTCAAAATATTGAAATCAATATGATTCGCCTTGAGCAATGAGAGTGACTCCATGACTCTGTCATATGTTGGCTGATGGTGACGGGTCATACGGAAATGGTCATGATTTTTTCCATATCCATCCAAAGACAAACCAACCAAGAACTTATTCTCAAAAAGAAAGTCACACCACGCTTGATCGATGAGTGAACCATTGGTCTGAATCGAATACTGAACTTTCTGAGAGTATCTCTTTTCTCTTTCAACCTGCGAAACGAATTTTCTGAAATATGCCAACCCCGCCAACGTCGGTTCACCGCCTTGAAAAGCAAACGTGATCATCGAGCCGTCCTCAACGTTCAGTGCATTCGAAATCAATACATCCATGATTTCATCCGACATGATTCCTGAACTACGCACTTCACGATGATCCGCAACATCATGGTAAAAACAATACGAACAATCGTAATTACACAACGACGATGCAGGCTTAATCAAATAACCGTAATTCTTCACAAGATCACCTACGCACATTTTAACATATCTCACAAAAAAAGCGCTAGGCGCTTTCTTCAATCCGTTGAGATACAAACTGCTGATTATATTTCAACACTTCCATGGCATCGGTATTCTTATCATACCAAAACTCCGCCGTAAACATGCGCACACCCAGCTTCCAAAACGTCGATATACATGCATGAAAATCCACATGTCCCGTACCAAAAGGAATTTCACGATAATGCCCGACAATCGTCTCTTTGATATGAGCCGCTGCAATGTGGCCTTTTCCTCTTAGAATATCCTTCAGAACATCATGACCATACAGCTTCGAAGCATTGGTCAGATTACCCATATCCGGGTATACCTGAAGATACGGAGAATCGATGATTTCTACATAATTCATCGCTTTTGTTACGGTATCCATAAACGATGTTTCCATCGTTTCAAAACCCAGAACGATACTCTTCTTCGCTGCCATTTCCACTGCCAAACGAAGATTTCTTTCAAAACGATCTCTGGTAACATCACTGCCCTCTTCATAATAAACATCATACCCGGCCAACTGAATGATACGAATGCCCAACTGATCCGCCAGATCAATGGCATGTTCCATAATTTCCAAACTGCGAACTACAGTTTGTTCATTGTTCGATCCTAAAGGATATTTGCGATGTCCGCTCAGACACATTGTACGAATGGGAAATCCGGTGAGACTTATCGCCTGCTTTATGTTATCCAGTTCTGCCTGATTGTTAAGTCGGCTCAGCTTCTCATCGGTCTCATCAATACTGATTTCAAGAAAATCAAACCCCGCTTCTTTTGCGGCGGATAACTTCTCAACCCAGCTCCAACTTGAAGGCATCGCCTTTTCATAAAGCCCTAATTGATATTTCTTCATATTATTTCTGACCGTAATACGCATTGGGTCCATGCTTACGGAAGAAGTGCTTATCTAAGAGAACTTGATCCGCCTTTACTAGGGATGGATTCATCATCATCGCATGCCAAGCCATCATTGCTACTTCTTCCATGACCACCGCATGCATGACCGCATCTTTGGCATCTTTACCCCAAGAAAACGGACCGTGAGATGCTACGACGATACCCGGACAATGCAACGGATCATGATTTCCGATGGTTTCCACGATGACATTCCCCGTCTCAAGTTCATAACTGCCATTAATCTCATCGGAAGTCAGTTCCCGCGTGCAAGGGATCTCACCGTAAAAATAGTCGGCATGAGTCGTTCCTAAGGCCGGAATCGACCGTTTGGCCTGAGCAAAAATCGTTGCCCAACGCGAATGCGTATGAACGATCGCCCCCATGTTGGGATATTCTTTATACAAACGTAAATGCGTTGCTGTATCCGATGACGGACGCAACTTGCCATCCAGTACATTACCATCCAAATCCAAAACGACGATGTCTTCGGCTTTCATATCTTCATAACTGACACCTGAAGGTTTGATTACAACAACACCCAATGCCCGATCGATGATGGAGACATTTCCCCAAGTGAACGTGATCAACCCGTACTTTGGCAATAACAGATTCGCCTCAAGGCATTCTGCCCTTAATTTTTCGTACATGACTCTACTCCTTCACTTTGTAAACGATCGCTTCACCCTTCTCACGATTCGGACACAATATCAAATCGCCATCCGGCTGATTTACGATGAAAATATTGCTTGGACCGCCGCCATTTTCAATTTCCGTAAGATCATATTGCTTCGAATCCTGATTATAGCGAATCATAAACAATTCCTTATTCATCCGACGGACACCACCGAAAATCGTCGGCTTCCCATTAAACAAACCCGCCCAAACGACATGCGCGAAATCAATTTCATTGGGATATTGATAGACGACTTTATATTCACCATCAATCAGCTTATTTACACAAAACATATTTCCATGAAACGGTTCGATCGTAATTAACTCATCCTCGCCATCGCCATCAACGTCAAACACCGAAATATCACTGACCCTGCGATCAATCAGCTTTTCAGTCTTCCAAGTTGAAATCGGATCTGATGTCGGAGTTAACACATACACCCCTTCATCCGCCGTAAAGAATCCGCTGCGCTTGCCATTCCAATATCCACGGGAATAACCGTGATGACGCGTCAGCTGATCTTGAACACTGATAAGTTCAATATTTCCGGTATTCGTTTCAGGTAAAATACCCACGAGAATCTTCCCCGGATCACTCCAATCATCCCTGTCTTTCTTCGAGGTGCAGAGGGTTCCGGCAACGAAGTAATTGACACCCTCCACATGCAAAATATCAAAACGATGCACATAAGGTAAATCGATGAACTTCTCAATGACCCATTGTCCATTCACATATTTCCCCCAGACGATGATCGACTCTGGTGCATTGAATGTCGGGAAAAACTGTTGGACAGCCAGAAATTCACCTGATTTACCCGGGATTTCGACGATGGACATCGTCCCGCCCGGACCTTCCCAGACAACTTCCTTTTTACTTAAATCTGCTGCGGAGTAACTGTAACACGGACCTTTATCCTCGGTGGCAAACAATAATTTCAAATCACCATCTGCAACCAAAGCGCTTGTTGAATAACACTTAAAAATATCATCTAAATGAGTTCTTATAATTTCCATTTTTCTCTCCTTGAAAGAAAATTACCGGAGACAAGCTCCGGTAATTTTTACTTCTTTAAGCCCGCTTCAATTACTTTGTCAGCAATTTCCTTTTCGGATAAAATATTCTTCAAACCAATAATAATGACACCACTGTCCTTAGCCCGGTCAAACATGCTCACAAAGTTTAGCGGACAGAAAACGACATCATACTGCGTAGCACTGCTCTTTCCTTCGGAAATCGCACAGTGGTGCATTTTGGTGATTTGGATACCCATCTCCTTCATGACTTTCTCTACTTTTAATTTGATCATCAGACTGGAACCGGCTCCGTTTCCACAAGCAACCATAACTTTATACATGAATAACCCTCCTTAAGACAATGTCTTTTAGTTATTTACTACTTTTTAGCTTTTGCTGCTTTCAAAGCAACATATGCATCATAATCTTCAGTAACCAAGAAATACGTATCTTTGTTCAAATAATACTGAATCTGCGGAATTGCCAATAAACCAAGAATGGAAATTGCAAGACCGAAGTAACTCAAATATTTCATACCAATCGTCATAACCGGCCATAAAGTAGCCCAGTCAAACATACCTAAGTAACCACCGTAAGGAGCCAATCCGATGAATTCAACGATGAACGCTGAACCAAAGACTTGAATCAAACCAGCGATGAAAGTTAGAATGATTGCAGCTTTTACGCCGCCCTTATTGTTCGCAAACACAGCTAATGTAGCATTGTCGAAGAACACAGGTACGAAACCGGCAATAATCAATACCGGACTCTTCAATACGATCAATGTCACGATCGCAACGAATTGTCCCAAAGCACCAAACAAGAACCCTAATGTAACTGCATTTGGAGAACCGAAGGTATAAGTAGCTGCGCAGTCGATACCCGGAACAGCGCCTGGTAACAATCTTGTGGAAATACCTTGGAATGATTGTGTTAATTCAGCAACGAACATACGAACACCTAATTGAAGAATAGCAAGATATACAGCAAAGTTCAAGGATGTTGTCATAACATAGAACAAGAAGCTCTTGCCTTCGGCTAAGAATTTATTTGCAATCAAGAAATCTTGACCCAAAACAACCAAAATCGTACCGAAGAACAATAACATCAATACGGAAGTAGCAACGACGTTTTCATTGAAGATTGACAAGAAACCTGGGAAAGTCATGTCTTCCAAACGTTTGTCGCCTTCTTTTTTCATCTTCGAAGCAATTTTGCTAAACAAAGCGATACCGAACATTTGTTGATGGCCGACGCAGAAACCGCCGCCTTCCGTTAATTCTTGAGTCATTTCGATGGTGATGTTTGAACCAACGGCCCAATACGTACCCAACAAGACGCCCATTAACAACAATACTTCTGTGTCACCCAACTGCGGGAAAGCAAACAACACGATCCAGAAAGCAATAGAAGCCTGTTGCACTTGGATGTGACCCGTTGTAAATACCGAACGGACTTTTGTGAACTTTTTGAAAATAACCAAGATAATATTGAAAATGAATGCGATCAGCAACAACAACATAACTTGCGAGAAGGTTCTTCCAAACACTTCCGGCAAACCGGCAGTTACTGCATTTTGACCGAAATACGGGTCAATAACAACAGCTGACAAATTAAATCTGTCTTTCAACCCGACCAAAATCGGACGGAAGTTGTTGACAAGTCCACCAGCACCTACTTGAAGAATCAAGTAACCGACGGTAGCCTTAATGAAACCGGCAAACGACTCGTACAACGGACGTTTGAGTAGGACATAACCGAGGAAAACGATTAAGCCGATGAAGTAAGCGGGTTGGGTCAGGACGTTTGATGCAAAATACGTCCAAGCCTGAAGTACAAAATCCATAGTATCCTCCTTTTATTTAACAGAATTCTTTCTGTTACTCCTAAGCTAATAACTTTAATTCTTCCACCGTTTTTGTCTGCAATAACTTCTCTACATATTCCTCATCGGAAAGCATATCCACCAATCGAACCAGATTCGCCATATGCTCATCTGCATCCTTAGCCGCCAAGACGAAGAACAGGCGGGCATCCTTCTCCGGATTGCCTTCTTCAAAAGAAACGGCTTTTTGCGTGACCATCAGACTGACCGCACTGCGATTGACACCGCTTCCACCAGCCATGGCATGCGGAATGCAAATGTTCGGAGCAATGACGATGTAAGGTCCGTATTCCAGTACACAGTCAATAATGGCATCCACATATCCCGGATTGATTGATCCATCATCGATCAACGGCTGACAGGCAACCTTAACAGCTTGCTGCCAATCCTCAAATCCCTCTTGATAAACGACTCTGTTCTTCTCAATCAGCTCACCAATCATAAGAACCCCTTACAGGAAGGAAACAAATGGTAAATTTGTTTCTGCTTCGAAGCAATCATCGAAACCGCGCGGATGATGATACTCACGCAAATCCTTATCTTGCGGATATGTGAACTTACCGCCAACCTGCCAAATAAACGGTACAAATTTATATTGCATGCGGTACTTACGCATATCGAATAAGGCCAGAATTTCATTGGTATCCGCCATCATGTTGGTCCACAGATCGTGATGGAAAGGAATCACGACTTTGGTTCTCAAGGCTTCAGCCATTCTCAGAATATCGGAAGAAGTCATCTTATCTGTCAAACCAATCGGATTCTCCCCATAGGAACCCAACGCGACATCGATGTGATGTTCTTTTCCGTGTTTCGCATAATAATTGGAATAATGAGAGTCACCGCTATGGTAAATATTGCCACCCGGAGTCTTAATTAAATAGTTGACTGCGCGATCATCCATATCGCTTGGGCAAGTGCCCCACAATACATCCGGAGTCGGCTCCGTAATCAATACGGTGCGATCAAATGAATCCAAGACAACGATTTCCATATCTTTGATTTTAACGACATCCCCAGGTTTGACCGTAATGCAACGCTCCGCCGGGACGCCCCACTTAATCCACATATCCACACAGAACTTCGGGCCGATAAACGGTACCGGTTCTGCCACGTTTTTCAATACGGCTGCCGCAAATGTGACATCGATGTGATCGTTGTGATAATGCGTAGACATTACGGCATCAATGTTCTTTACACCAAACGGATCGAGAACAAACGGGACTGCACGAAGGTTCGGCTGTAAATTACGACCGCCGCACATACGGGCCATCTGATGATTCGGAATCATGTTTTTAACTTTTTTCGTGCGTTTTCCATTGCCGGTCCAAAAGTCGATTGAGATATTGGCTCCACCCGGAGTCTTGATCCAAATACCCGTACAACCCAGCCACCACATCGCAACAGAGCCTTCAGCTACAACTTCTTCATCGATTTCTTCATTGAGCCAAGTACCCCATTCCGGGAATGTACTTAACACCCAAGATTCTTTGGTGATTTCTTCTACTTTACTCATCTTTGTTCCTCCCATCTCGAAACGTTCAAATAGTTCGTATAATTATTCACAATACATCTTTACATGGATATAATACTGTATATATTTCTGTATTACAATACTTTAAATGAACTTTTTTAACGATTAATCGTACTTATTTAATGAAAATTGCAATGTAAACGCTTATAATTATCAATATAAGCATTTTATGGTTGATTTGTGTTCAAAATGTTCATATAATGTACATGGAGGAATATCCTATGCTAAAAAAAGATCCTGGCGAAATAATCAGACTGTTGATAAACGTCATTGCATTTGTCATTTTTCTTATATTTGGTATCCAGCAAATCAATGCCAGCACCGACATGACCGGAAAAACACTGCTTGCCATCCTAATATTTACCTTTCTGTTCTTTGCGATATGGTATGAATTGGTCCGCTATGTTCATCGGCAAGCCATCTATGCGCTTAATTTTGAATGTGATCCGCAGAAAGCACAAACGATCATGGAAAAATGCAAGAAACTCGATTTCTTCAACAGTTACAGAAATCCGAATGTCATTTTTGACTTGTTATATCAAACGGATAAACAAGATTCAGAAGCGTTGCTCCAATTGATAAACGCACATGAAAAAAGACTTTTGAAACGTTCTCTAGACATGTTGTTGGTGTATAATTACAGTATGTTTACTTACAATCGATTTATCGGCAATAAGACGCAGTGCCGTAATTTCCATTCAAAGATGCTTGAGCTTAAAGACAGAAAAATCAAAGGAAAAACCATTTCACCCTTATACAACTGGGAAGTCCTCGATGCAGAATTGCACTTGGTAAATCAGGATTTCAAAAAGGCTTACGCATCACTAAACAACGCAAACATCAGTCGCATGAATGTACGCGAACAATCATATTATTATTTCTATCGTTTACGCTGCGAGCTGAGTCTCAGTCAGTCAAAAAAAGCAAGGGAATCCATGGAATTTTTAAACAAATACGCCAAGAAATTACCTATTCATCAACAAGCAATTGAACTTATGGGGGGATTGAATTGAAACGACATAAAACCATCGTTGACAACCGTCGACAAAAAATCTTGCAGATTTTAGAAGAACTTGGCACAGTAAAGGTTGATAACCTTGCCCTACAGCTGGATGTATCACCTCTGACCATCCGTCGTGACCTTGAGTATTTTGAAGAACAAAAACTTGTCGAACGATTTTATGGCGGAGCCATGCTGGTCAATCAGATCGTTGTGCGGGATGACATTACTAAAAATAATGCTCTTGCAAAACACGCAATCGCAAAAAAAGCCGCTGAATTCATCGAACATGGCGATGCCATCTTCATAAATACAAGTTCAACTGCGCTGATGATTCTCACATACTTAAAAAATAAACGTGTGACCGTTATCACCAATAACGGCAAAGCCATCTTCATGGAAAAAGACCCCTCGATTTCAGTCGTTCTTTCCGGTGGCGAATTACGTGAACCTAAAGAATCCATGGTCGGAGAATTCGCAATCAATAATTTATCCAAAGTCACAGCATCCAAAAGTGTCTTGGGTTGCTCCG
>JANJWY010000079.1 GCA_024709285.1 Erysipelotrichaceae bacterium | reverse complement strand
GGCAAATGCTTTGGTCGAAGATGCTCTGATCAAAACCGAGGAGTTTCTTCAGCAGCTGAAAGAACAAGAAAAACCGCATCAGCGTTTGGAAATCAAAAAGCAGTTGGAAGAGATGGTCGATGCGGATGAAGAAGTTGAAGTCGAAGGAGCCATAAGTGCAGGTGATACCGTCCGAATATTGTCTACCTCACAAGTTGGTATCGTTTCCGCTATCGATCGCAATCAATATACCGTGGAAGTTTTGGGAAAATCGTTTAAGGTGAGTAAAAAGCAGATCATGAAAATCGCTGCTGTCAAAAAGAAAGCCGTCCGAAATGTCTCGGCTGTTTCCGGATTGATGGCTCCGGTATCAATGGAGTGCAATGTGATCGGCATGCGCGTTGAAGAAGCATTGCCGGTTGTAGAGAAATATATCGATGATTGTGTTTTGCGCAATCTGAAATCCGTGCGTATCGTACATGGACATGGCACCGGAGCATTGCGGAAGGCCATTTGGGCGAAGTTGAATCATCACTCGTCTGTAGAAGAACTGCGTCTGGGCGGACAGGGTGAAGGCGGTGGCGGAGCTACCGTCGTAACGCTAAAAGGAAGATAACATGCTTAAAGAAAAACTGTCGTCCTTGCCGCTTCAGCCCGGTTGTTATCTGATGAAGGATAACAAGGGCGAGATCATTTACATCGGAAAAGCAAAAAAACTGAAGTCACGGCTTAATCAGTATTTTACCGGTGCGCATGAAGGTAAGACGCAAAAGATGGTTTCACTGATCGAGGATTTTGATTTCTATGTGACCAACACTGAAAAAGAGGCATTGGTATTGGAAATCAATCTGATCAAACAATATCGTCCTCGGTTTAATATCATGTTTATGGACGATAAGTCCTATCCGTATATCAAAATCACTTCGGATGCATATCCGCAACTAATTGTCGTGCGGGATAAGAAAAAAGATAAGAAAGCCAAGTATTTTGGTCCTTTTACCGATACCGGCGCGGCCCGGGAAACAGTCAAACTGCTCAACGATTTATATCCGATCCGAAAATGCAAGACCATGCCTAAGAAGGTTTGTCTGTATTATCATATCGGACAGTGTCTGGGGCCATGTCAGTTTGAGGTGCCTAAAGAACAGTATGCCGCGATGATCGATGAAATCGGCCGGTTTCTCAGAGGGGATAATAAAGCGCAATTGAATCGTCTGACGAAAGAGATGGATGAAGCGATTGAAGTGTTGGCATTTGAAAAAGCAGCCGTGATTCGTGATACGATCCGATCCATCGAACATATATCCCAGAAACAGCAGGTTCAGTTTGGTGAACGCATGCAACAGGATGTCTTTGCTTATGCCATTTCGAAAAATATATTGTCGATTACCGGATTTTTTGTCCGTGATGGAAAGCTGATTCAGAAGACATCCATCGTTGAACCTACCGTGGAATCGGCGGGGGATGCGTTTGTTTCTTATCTGATCCAGTTTTATACCGATATGCCAAAACCAAAGGAATTGTTGGTGCCTCTGGATGCGGATGTGGATCTGTTAAGTGAAATATTGAATGTTTCTGTGGTTGCTCCGCAGCGAGGTGATAAGTATCGATTGGTTGAGATGGCTCAGAATAATGCACATGAGCAGTTGTCCTTGAAGTTTAAAATGATTGAAAAGTCGGAAATGTTTGGGGATGTGGCCACCAAGCAACTGGCAGAGCTGTTGCAGGTTTCTGACTTGTCGCGAATTGAATTGTTTGACAACTCGCATATTTCCGGAGCATTTCTGGTCGCCGGGATGGTCGTGTTTACCGATGGAAAACCCAACCGGTCACAGTATCGCCGTTACCGTTTAAGCGGAGGCAATAATGATGTGGGATCAATGAAAGAAGTATTGTACCGCAGATTGCTGAGAGTGTTGAAGGAAGAGGGCGAACGGCCGGATTTGATCATCGTGGATGGCGGATTGCCTCAGTTAGGTGCCGCAAAGGAAATCATCGAATCATTGCATCTGGACATCCCTTATATCGCATTAGCGAAGGACAGTAAGCATAACACGGATTCGATTTTACTAAGCAGTCAAGAGGAAGTGAAACTGTTGCCGGGTGAACCGCTGACCATGTTTTTATCGACCATGCAAGATGAGGTCCATCGCTTCGCGGTTACTTATCACCGTTTGTTGCGCCAGAAAGCATCGACGCGTTCGATATTGGATGAGATTGAAGGTGTTGGTGAGAAGCGTAAAAAAGAGCTTCTTAAGCATTTTGGCTCTTTGAAAGCAATTAAGGAGGCCAATGAAGATCAATTAAGTGCGGTTGTCGGTAGACCGACGGCCATCGCTGTGATACAATTTTTCAGAGATTTGAAAGAAGGTGAGTCAGAGTGAAACCAATCGGGATTTTGGATTCGGGACTGGGTGGCGTTTCAGTCGTTCTGGCCCTGAAGAAAGCTTATCCGGACTTAGCCATGGTGTATCTGGCTGATCAGATCCATGCGCCTTACGGCAATAAAAGCAAACAGGAAATTTGTGAAATCATGGAAAGCAATATCGCCTGGTTTCAACATCAAGGCATATCCGAAGTATTGCTGGCTTGCAATACCGCCTCATCCAATGCGCTTGAATACTTGCATGAACATTTTCCTTTGATGAAAATCGAGGGAATCATCGACGTCACAGTCAATCAGATCAAGGATGCGGATTGTGTGGGGGTATTAGCAACCACGGCAACCATTGCATCTCATGCATACAAAACCAAGATAGAAACCCGATTGAATGCCCGTGTCATTGAGCAGGCAGCTCCGGATTTGGTTGCCTTAATCGAGGGTTTGGCCGATGAAAAACTGCTTTCCGTGGTTTTAAATGATTACTGTCATTCGATTAAGGAATGCGATACGGTCATCTTGGGATGTACGCATTATCCGTTAGTCAAGGATTTGATTGCTGAAAGAGTATCGGGTGAAATCGTTGATTCCATCGAACCAATCATCCAAAGTTTCTTAAACAGAGAATATCCAAAAGGGGATGTAGTATTATATACGACCAAAGACCCGCAAAACCTTCAACAGCAAATCGAAATCATCTTTAAAGAAAAAGTTGAGGTTCTGAAAGGGGTGGTGAAGTGAAATTTATCATCGTAAGTGATAATCACGGACGCATGGAAGTACTCAATCGCATTGTCAGTGCCCATCCGGATGCCGACGCATATTTTCACTTAGGTGACAGTGAATTGCCTCCTGAAAAGCTTCGTCCATTCGTTTCGGTCAAAGGAAATAATGACATGTATTATGATTTTCCGGAACTTAGGGTATTGAATTTCAATGATTTTAAGGTGTTGCTCATTCACGGTCATCAGTTTTACAGTTTCAAGCGCATTGAGCAGATCACTCATAAAGCGCATCAGCTGGGTTGTATGATTGCCTGCTACGGACATACGCATGCCTTTTTTACTCAGACAGCCGAAGGAGTGACACTGATCAATCCGGGATCGGTTTATCATAATCGTGACGGCTCACGTCCAAGCTATGCCGTTGCAACCGTGGATGGAAAGAAAGTTACGGTGGAAAGGGTCGAATGTTGACCTTGCACAACGTGTGAATTTTTGATATTATATTTCAGCACGATGTCCACGTAGCTCAGCCGGATAGAGCATGCGCCTTCTAAGCGCACGGTCGGGAGTTCGAGTCTCTCCGTGGACGCCATTGAAAAATACCAACGCAAGTTGGTTTTTTATTGCTTATCAATAACTGTTTCAAAGACTGAAAAAATCGTGGATAAACGTTGAGATTAGGATATAATATTGTAGGAGTTTATTGTTAGTTCAGATCATGAATCGGTAAATGACCGTTTGGTATCGCAGCTTTTTGAAGCTGACGCTGTCTTTATTTGTTTTGTCTGTTTCAATCGTATCGAACTGCGATATAATTGATGTGACTATTGGAGGGTACGATGAAATCTCATACTTTATGGACGCGTAATTATACGACCATTACGATTGGTACGGTCATATCGGCCGTTGGTGGGGTCGGTTTGAATTTTGCGTTGAGCGTCCTTATTTACAACAAGACCGGTTCGACCTTGTTATCGGCACTTTTTGCGGGAATCATTTCCTTGCCTAATATCCTGTTACCTTTGTTTATCGGTCCGTATATTGATAAACTTCCGAGAAAGTGGATCATTGTCATTTCTGATTTTTTAATGGGCTTATTATTTCTTACGGTGGGTTATGTCACGCGGAATGGTTATTTTGCTTACATACCCTACATGATTTTAGGTATCGTCATTTCGACCAACGGTGTCATTTATCATATTGCTTATGAATCTCTGTTTCCGGAACTGATTCCGGAAGGGATGTTACAAAAAGGATATTCAATCAGTTCACTGATTTATCCCACAGTCAATACGCTGGTACTGCCGGTGGCAGCTGTATTTTTTGAACAATACGGCATTTCGGCTATCTTTTTGATTGAAGGATTTCTGTTGCTGATTGCTTCCGGATTTGAAACTCAGATAAAAATTGAGGAGAAGCAGGCGATTTTGGCAAAAGCGAATCCTCAGCCATTTTGGACAATGGTCAAAGAGGGATTTTCATATCTGAAAATGGAGAAAGGTTTGATTGCAATATTTGCCTATTTCTTTTTCATCTTTTTTACCGGTGAAGGATTGGGTGTATTGTTATATCCGTTTTTTGAAAATCATCCGCTGCTTGATGTGACAATGTATGCACTGCTGATATCCTTTGCTACGGCCGGTCGTCTTTTTGGCGGGTTGATGCACTATGTCATAAGAATTCCGACTCATCTGCGCTTTAAGGTTGCGGCCATCGTATATTTTTCATTGAACATCATTTCGGGGATTTTACTCTTTACCAATTATTACTTTATGATTGCATTACAGTTTCTGATGGGTCTTTTGTCCATCAACTCTTTTAATATCCGGATGTCCTCGGTTCAAAGTTATGTTCCATCAGAAAAAAGAGGGCGGGTCAATGGTGTCTTTCAGATCATTGTGTCCTTGGGTATGCTTTCAGGCCGCTTATTGGCCGGCAGCTTAGGGGAGTTCTTTAAGTTTGAATACATCGTACTGGGCTTGAATATGTTTGGTTTGCTTGCATTTTATTTGATCATCTGGCGTAACCGTCAGTCGATCGCATTGATATATAACCGTAAGGTATAGGAGGTGAAGTCATGGCGGATTATTATTCGCAGTTTTGGCTGAAAATCGAAGAGCTGTTAAGGGAAGAAGAAACCGATGAAGTGTTCCGATTGGTCAACGAAGAACTTTCGATGCCCTATATTCCGATGGCGGATGAAGAACGGTTGCTTCTGTTGGCAAAGTCATTGAGAAAAGAGGATGTCAAACGTACACCCTCTTTAGAAGAATGTGTACTGTCTGTCAAAAAGTCCAGTCTCGAATCACTTGCTGCCTTGGATCAGCTTCGCAAAAGCAATCTGCGCATGCTTGGGGGGCAGATTCAGGAAATGTTTGATGCCGACCTGCATCCGCTGATCGGCAGTCTTCTTATTCAACTTTGCATCGAACAGCAGTTAACAGAAACTTTCGTCTGGGTCAAAGACGGTCAGCGCATGGAGTTTATTCCGATGTATCTGCCTTTGCCATGGGAAAGTGACGGCTATATTGCGGCTCATCAGATATTGCGTGAATGGCTGGAAAATGATAATCCGTCATTGCTGAAAATGTGTGTGGATGTGTTGGATGGGGAGGCTGCGTTGGCCTTGCCGATGAGTTTCAGTGATGAAGAAGGCATGATTTTGGCAGGTTCTGTCTTGAAATTCGTTTATAAGGCACTTGACGATGTAAATGAGTGGCGAAAAGCTGTGATTAAATTTAAAATAGAGGAGCCACAACTATTTGAGATTTCCGGGCTTCCGGAGTTTAGCACTCTTTAGTTGACAGTGCTAACAGTTGTGTTATAATGTACATGCAAAATATTGGAGGATATCAATGAAAACAACTTGGAATTTAGGTGAGCGGTCCACAGGCGTCCTGAAAGTAACGGTAAGTGGCGATGTTTGGACTTCGGCTCAAGAAAAAGCGTTTAACAAATTGGCTCAAAATGTCGAGCTGCCAGGATTCAGAAAAGGTCAGGCACCCAAAGCGTTGATTCGTAAACAGATCAAAGAATCATCGATTTTGATGGAAGCAGTAGAAGGTGTAGCGAATGAAGCTTATTTGTTTGGCTTGAAAGAGCACGACCTTAATCCGATTTCAACTCCGCAGCTGGATGTTGAAGGACTTAGCGAAGCAGAAGTAACGTTGGTATTTGATGTTACCGTGGCTCCGGAAGTTGTGTTAGGTGAATATAAGGGATTGACGGTTGTCAGAAATGAAGTTGCTGTTGAGCAATCCGATATTGATGCACGTTTGGAAAAAATGCGTGAAGATTTCGCTGAACTGGTCGTTAAGGAAGAGGGTGTGGTCGCTATGGGCGATACCGCAGTCATCGACTTTGAAGGATTTAAGGATGGCGTAGCCTTTGATGGCGGTAAGGGTGAAAACCATCCGCTAGTGATTGGTTCCAATAGTTTCATTCCGGGGTTTGAAGATCAAGTGGTCAACATGGCTGTAAACGAAGAAAAAGAAATCTCCGTTACATTCCCGGAAGATTATGGTGCGGCTAATTTAGCCGGTGCACCGGTCGTATTTAAAGTAAAAGTTAATGAAGTTAAGGTACGTCAAGTGCCAGAGTTGAATGATGATTTCGCAAAAGATATCAATGCTCCGGGTGTTGAAACGTTTGATGAACTGGTCGAAAAACTGCGTATGGATATTTATGCTGAGAAGGAAAAGAGTGCTTCCGATGCTTATGACAATGATTTGTTGAGCAAAGTCGTCGAAGCAGCATCTGTTGAAATCCCGGCAGTGATGATTGATGAAGAAACAGAAGCCATGTTTGAAGATTTCAAACGCCGCTTAGAACAACAAGGTTTCAACATTGACATGTATTCGCAGATTACCGGTCAGACTCAAGAGTTTTTAAAACAACAGATCGGTCGTGATGCCGAGGGGAAAGTAAAAGTCCGCTTGGTATTGAGTGCTATTGCAAAAAAAGAAGGTTTGAATGCTACGGATGAGGAAATCAATCAGGAATTTGCTTCGATTGCGGCTGCCTATAACATGGAAGTCGACCAAGTCAAGCAATACATTCAGCCTCAACAAATCTCTTATGATTTGCGCTTGAAAAAAGCGTTTGACTTCATCAAAGAATCCGCAAACAACTAAGACGCTTTGCGTCTTTTTTACCACAAAGGAGGGTCGTTATGGAAAATGAAAAAATCGAAGTCAGTGTCCCCGTAATATGTACGCGAGGTATCGTCGTATTTCCCAATCAAG
>JANJWY010000023.1 GCA_024709285.1 Erysipelotrichaceae bacterium | reverse complement strand
AAAACGGTCATGGTACTCACGTTACCAGTACTATCTTAGGATTTAACTTGCGTGGAACACCAATCAACGGTGTTGCTCCGAAAGTTACCGTTATTCCTGTTAAGGTATTAAACCAAAACGGACGCGGATGGTCATCGGTTATTGCAATGGGTATCACTTACATCGCAAATCTAAAACTTAATGAGCTAAAGGATTTCCCGGTTGTTATTAATATGAGTTTAGGTGGATCTGCATTAGATCCAATCGAAAAAGAAGCTATTGATTATGCTATTGAAGCTGGTGTTATCATTGTTGCCTCTGCAGGCAATAGTGGTTTAGCTGGTATGGGTTATCCAGGTGCTTACAAACCAGTCATCTCCGTCGCTGCTTCCGGATGGACGGGCGAATGGTCATCAAATGGTTGGTGGACTTCAAATGTTGCAGAAGGAACAGACACTAGCAAGTTTTACATCACAGACTTTTCGAGTCGTGCACTTGGAGATCAAGACTTGGATGTTACAGCTCCAGGATCATTAATTGTCGGACCTTATCAGCTAAATAGTGGAAACGCAACAAGTTATTACTACTTGGGTGGAACTTCCATGGCCAGCCCACATGTCGCTGGTATCGTTGCCTTAATGGCACAAAAACATCCAACATTGACACCGGCTCATGCAGAAGAAATCTTGCAAAACGCAGCTGTTCCAATGGTTGAAGGACCTTCAGCATCTGGTTCTGGCTTTATCACCGCTGATGCCGCTTTAGGTTTGACTCCGTAATACTTATTGTCTACTCAAATACCCTGTTCGCAGGGTATTTTTTTATGCTCTATCTCTTATGTGCTACTGAACGGAATTCTAAGTGATATAATGATTTATAGCAAGGCGGGGTACAACTATGGAAACGCGAACTCTCAATAATAATCAATGTGACATCAGTTATTATGTTAGTGATATGAAATCTGACATGACTCTCATATTTATCCATGGATACGGAGTTGATGGCGATATGTGGAATCCCCAACTCGAGTATTTTGGTAATCGGTATTCCATCATCAACATCGATGTCCGCGGACACGGTCAGTCCAAGCCTTGTCATGATTTTACCGTCCGCCTGGCGGCAGAGGATGTACACAACATCATTATCCACGAAAACATCAAAGACTACATTCTGATTGGATTATCCATGGGCGGATACATCATCCAGGAATTTGCCTATCAATATGGAGGCGCAAAAGGGTATATGATTACCGGTTCAACACCGATTTTCTTACCGGTTTACTCAAATTTTGAGAAATGGGCACTGAAACACTCCGCAGAACTGATGAATCTCTATCCATGGGAAACACTCAAGAAAGAAATGACCAAAGCATGCGCAATAACGCCTTCAGCACAAAGCTCGGTATCTGCCATGTTTAATAGGTTTACCAAAAAAGAATTCGTCAGTTCCTGGGGAGGAGTTGCGAACTGCTTAAGAGAAATAAGTTTTCAGTTCGATGCTCCACTTTTGGTCGGATGCGGAGTGCATGACAAAACAGGGACGATCAAAAAATGTATGAAATACTGGCAGGAAGCCTATCCAGGATGTAAGACATTCTCAATCGAGGACGCGGCTCATGTGGCAAATTTAGACTCTCCGGATGCCTTTAACCATTTGCTTGAAAACTTCATAGAATATTGCACAAGCTCCTGAAAAGGGGCTTTTAAATTGTATGCAATGCATATCGTTAGGAGATTCTGATTATTGTCAATATAATGAAATAAAGAGGTACACCTATGAAAAAATATATTCAACCTGCACTCATTGCCAATGCGGCAAGCCTTGGCTTCCACTGGATTTACGATATGGACTTTTTAGAAGAGCTGTCAAAAAAGCAGTCGCTTGTGTTTCAACTGCCATCACAGGAACTCTATGCGCAAGCAAAACCTTCCTTTTATGGCTACCCATATGCGAAAGTAGGGGATGTAACGACCCAAGGTATGTACTTAAAATGGCTTTATGCGGCGATTCAAGAGAAACCGGATTTCAATATTGAAGACTATCGTACTCTGATTTTCGAACAAACCAAACCCGGCGGACCATACATCGGATACATCGAAACCTACAACCACACCTTGTTGATCAACGCCATGAATTCAAGACTTCGCTTGAACTTACCGATTTTGCCCGTCAGTGATGATCATCTGGTCGGATTTGTTCCGTATCTTGTAAGCAAAGAATTAGGCTTGGGTAATGATTTTGCATGGGATCTGACTCAACTGTTCACCGATAAAGTTGAATATCGTCAGTTCTTCGACATGTTTGACTACATTTTTGATAATATCGCCCACTTGCCGAGAGTGGAGCTGTTGAAAAATGCGATAAAGTTCGCTCCTGAGACTTATCATGAAAAACTTGAAAAGGCACTGAGCATGGAAAACACCCGAGACTTCATTAAGCAATATGCCGGTATTGCCTGTCACATTCCGCAATCCGTACCACTAATCTTCCGGATTTTGAATCAATGCACATCTTATGAAGATATGGTTGAAACCAATATCCGACTGGGTGGCGCAAGTGGAGAGCGTGCAATGCTTTTAGGTGCTATCTTCTCACAAGTTTCAGAAATTCCTCAAGAATGGACTCAGAAGGTTAACGACTGATTATCAATTAAATTGTATAAAATCATTTTTGTTGTAACAATCGGATAAAGTGCGTATACTTTACTTACGATTAGAAAAGGAACCCCTAGATATGAAAAAATCACTCATTCTCATTATATCCGTCATTTTGCTCGCATTATCTGCGTGCGCTCCGAAAGAAGAACTGCCCGCCCTTAAAGTAGGCATGGACCTTCGTTATCCCCCATTTGAAACCGTTGACTCCTCAGGTGCTGCCAGTGGTATCAGTGTAGACATTGCCAAAGAACTTGGTAAATTCTTAGACCGTGAAGTTGAAATTGTTGACTTACCGTTTGGCTCATTGATCACTTCCTTACAAACCGGTGAAATCGATATCATCATTGCATCGATGTCCATCACTCCGGCACGTCAGGAAACCATTGACTTCACCAATCCGTATGTATACTTCCCGTTGGTCACATTAGTAAACAAAACATTCGTAGAGTCTAATAACATTCAATCTATCGAAGATGTACTGGCTTATGACGGCGTTAAATTCGCCGGTCAGAAAGGTACCGTCTTCCTTGATATCCCAACTTCCAAAGCGGCTAACCCGGGAACACCGATCGAAACAGACAGTGCAGCCTTGGCTGTAATAGAAGTTACGACTGGCGCAGCTCAGGCTACCGTGCTCAGCTTACTGGCTGCAGCAAGCAATCAGAAAGCAAACCCGGCATCAACCGTCCTGTTCTTAGATGCACTTCAAGTCAATCCGATTGGCATGGGCGTTAAAAAAGGCAATGAAGAACTCTTGCAAAAGGCCAATGAATTCATAGCTTCTATGGAATCGGAAGGCGTCAATACCCGTCTGCGCGAAAAGTACAATCCGATTTTATTATTCGAATACTTGCTTGAAGAAGGTTTCGATTTATTCTTAACATCCAATGATTAAAAAAAGTATTCATTTCCTGCTGGCACTGGCATTATACGGCCTTTTGGTCTTCTTTATCGCCTACTCCTACCCAGGAAAAGAAAACTTTGATATGACACGTCTATGGCCAGCCGGTCCGGAAATCTTCCAGAGCTGGCTTTTGACGCTTTATATCAGCTTGGCCTCCCTCTTCTTCAGCATGTTCACCGGATTTGTACTGTACCTGGCATCCGTATCCAAATTACCATTCTTCCGCTATGTCGGCCGGATATTCGATGAAATCGTCTTCGGCTCTCCACTTATCGTATTTATCATTGCTATGTACTACTTCATTGCCATACCGATGGGCATAAGCAATCGCTTAAACGTCGGAATCCTGGCATTCAGTTTATATATGGCCCCATATATGAAAAGCGTTTTGCTTGGCGCAATGGAATCCATCGATGCCAATCAGTATCAAGCCATTCAAGTGTTGGGATTTACCAAATCCCAAGCCTACCGCTATATCATCATCCCTCAGATATTAAAAGTCATCTTTCCGCCACTGATCGGTAACCTTACGTTTATCATCAAAGGAAGCAGTTTGCTCAGCGTCATTGGTGTTAAGGAACTCTACTTTGCCATCGACCGCATACAGGCAAATCTTCTGCTCTACGTCGAAGGGTATCTTTTGATGTTTATAACCTACCTGCTGATGACCATTCCCCTGGTTGCATTGTCACGTTGGATAGAAAAGAAGGTGTCCGCATGAAAATCAACCTAGCCAATATCAATCATTCCTACAACGGAAAAGCCATCCTGCAAGACTTGTCGCTTCAACTGGATCATGCCGAAGCGATTGCGATCATCGGGCCCAGCGGAGCAGGGAAGTCAACGCTGCTTCGACTGATGTCAAAAATCGAAGATCCGGACAGCGGTGATATTTGTATCAATGATATTGATGTCATCCATACGGAGGCGAAGGAATATTATAAGAAAGTAGGATTTGTCTTTCAGTCTCACAATCTGTTCCCACATCTGACAGCATTAAGAAATATTACCCTGGTACTTGAGAAAGTTCATAATAAAACTCCGGAAGAAGCAAAGAAACTGGCCATCGATCTTCTGACACAGTTTGAACTTGTCGAGCACATGAACAAAAAGCCCGGCCAGTTATCCGGAGGACAAGCCCAGCGCGTGTCCATCATCCGCAGTCTGGCCATCTCTCCGGAAGTCATGTTTTTAGATGAACCGACCTCCGCACTAGATCCGATT
>JANJWY010000011.1 GCA_024709285.1 Erysipelotrichaceae bacterium | reverse complement strand
CAGATCGGTTCGGTCAAAATCCGTAAGAAAAGAGTATTTAAGTATACGCCGATTCATTATTCGTTTGTGCTTTCCGGGTGGAAAGAAGTACGGGTCGTCCACTTTTTCTGGATGCTTGGATTTATATTTGCCTTGCTGGGCGTATTAATAGGTAATTTATGAGCAAAGTTCTGATCATCGGTGCCGCCCGCAGCGGTTTAGCGATCGCACGCTTAATGCGCAAACAAGGATTTGAAGTCATTTTAACGGATTTAAAACCTTTGGATTCTGTTGTGAAAAAATCATTGACTGATAAAGGTATCGAGGTCAATGACGGCGGACATCCGGAATACTTGCTGGATATGGATTATGAGTTGGTCATCAAAAATCCCGGAATTTCGCATAAGTCACCGTTTATCCGAAAATTAAGTGAGAAACACTTCATTTATAATGAAATCGAAATCGCCTTGCGATATGCTCCGCATTATCAGATTGGTGCAATTACAGGTACCAACGGAAAGACAACCGTAACCACCCTTTTAGGGGAGATATTAGCGAAAGGTGACAGAGTGTCATTTACCGGTGGCAATATCGGTTTGCCGATCAGCGAAATCGTTGAAAAAAACGGGGATTGCGATGCTTTGGTGGCATGTGAGATTGCAGCATTTCAGTTGATCGGTACTGAGAAATTTAAGCCGAAATGTTCGGTCATCATGAATCTGTCTCCTGATCATTTGGATGTGTTTGCAGATTTAGAAGAATACTATCAGGCAAAAACACTGATTTTCAAAAATATGGATGTTGAAGATGTTTTTTTGCTCAACATGGATGATCCTGAAATCGTATCACGGACAACGGGTTTAAAATGTAAAGTACTTACATTCTCGGTTGATCAGCCGTGTGACTGTTATGTTAAGGACGGAATCGTGCAACTGTATGGGGATCCGTTGTTTCATCTAGAAGATTTGCAAATATTGGGCAGACATAATGTAATAAATGCCATGGTTGCCGGGGCAATGGCATTTGTGTTGGGAATTGATCGAAATACGATCCGCCAGGTGATACGTGAGTTTAAAGGCGTGGAGCACCGCATTGAATTTGTCAAAGAAGTAAATGGCGTCAAGTATTACAATGATTCGAAGGGAACCAATACCGATGCGACGATCATTGCCTTGAAATCATTTAGTGAACCGGTCATCTTGCTGGCGGGAGGGTATGACAAGCATACCGGATTTGAAGATTTACGGCCATATCTTTCAAATGTTGCGAAAATGATCGTATACGGAACAACGAAATTTCAGTTAAAAGAGTTATATCCGGCTGCGTTTGTCGTTGAGACACTTGGGGAGGCCCTCAGATTGGCATCACAGTTGAGCCAACCTGGAGATACCGTCTTGTTCTCACCGGCCTGCGCATCCTACGACCAGTTTGACAATTATGAGCAAAGAGGCAAAATATTTAAGGATCTGGTTAATAACCTGGAGTAAAAACCATACACATTTGTCACTGTTTGCTTTATAATAGGTAAAGGCGACAAGGAAGGGGAGTTTTTATGATTGATAAGAGCAACCGTCAGCTTCAGTTGGCGATGGTGCTTAAGCTGCAGATGCTGCAACGCGATGGTTTGGCTCAGCTGAGTTATCAGCAGCTGGAACACGTAATGTTTGGGTGGATGTGGCGTAAGGGAATTCCCTTGAGCCTGCATGAAGCCGTCGAAGATTTATATCGGCTGAATGCCGATGAGGTCGTCGTGGTATTATCAAAACAAGCCATCATGGATGGCAGTAAGAAGAAATTAAGTGACTTTGATGATTTGATTGAAGGAGTAAGCAAATGAAAGCAAGACCACGTTTAGTTATCTTCGCATTGACGGTTATCGCCATATTCACGATGATCGCCTTTTTTGCGAAAGATGTAGAGAAGAATATGACCCTTGGATTGGATTTGCAAGGGGGATTTGAAATTGTTTATGAAGTCAGTCCGTTGGATGTCGGTGGTGAACTGCCTTCGATGGCAGCGGTAGCCCGATCGGTTTCCAAACGTATCGACGTTTTGGGTGTCAGCGAACCGGAAATCGTGATCGAAGGTGAAAACCGGATCCGTGTACAGTTAGCCGGTGTTTCCGATCAGGAACAGGCTCGCCGTATCATTTCCGCAACGGCGAATCTGACATTCCGTGATGTGGATGATAATCTTCTGGCGGATGCGACGATTTTGACGGAAGGCGGGGCTTCGCTAGGTTTTGAAAACGGCGTTCCGGTCGTTTCTTTGAAGATTGCCGATCAGGACAAGTTTTTCGAACTGACTGAAAAAGTTTCTAAGATGGGTGCCGGAAAGAATTTTATCGTTACCTGGCTGGATTTTGAAGAAGGTGACTCATATGATGCCGAGAAACTGAAGGAAGCTACCGGTCAGCAAAAGTATATTTCAGCCGCTACCGTATCTGCCGGAATCAAGGGAGATGCCATCATCAAGGGCAGTTTCACTGATGCCGAGGCACGTGAACTGGCCGATTTGATTAATTCTGGTTCGTTGCCGGTGAAAATGACGGAATTGTACTCCAATGTCGTCAGTGCCGAGTTTGGTATTTCTGCATTCAATCAGACGATGTTTGCCGGTATCGTCGGTATTTTCCTGGTTATGGCTGCCATGATCCTGGTATATAAACTGCCGGGTATCGTTGCTGCGATCATGCTGTTCTTGTATGTGTTTGTCGTACTGTTTTTGTACAACAGCATGGGTGGCGTGTTTACCTTACCGGGAATCGCCGCATTGGTCTTAGGGGTCGGTATGACCGTTGATGCCAATATCATTACTTTTGAGCGTATCAAGGATGAGTTGTATTTAGGCAGAACTCTGGAGAAAGCGTATGTAGAAGGTCATCAGTTGGCTTTCTGGACGATATTTGATTCTCAGTTTACGACCTTTATCGCAGCCTTGATCATGTATATCATGGGTACCGGAGCTGTCAAAGGTTTCGCAACAATGTTGATGGTTACTGTTTTTGTAACTGTGGTACTCAATGTTTACTTTACGAAGTTCTTACTGGGCTTATTGGTCCGTTCGAAATATTTCAATAATAAAAAGGGATTGTTTGGTGTCAAACCTTCCAATATCCCTGATGTTACCAAAGGAGAAAATCAGAAGTATTTTGGTCCGTTTACAAAAGTTGATTTTGTAAAAGAATCCAAGAAGTTTCTGATTGTCAGTGCAACAATTTTGATTTTAGGCTTTTCTTTGTTTGCAATCAACAGTTTCCGTGGAATCGATGGATTCAATCTAGGCATCGACTTCTCCAGCGGTACGAAAATCACGATGCAATCGGATATTCCGTTGACGTTGGAAGAAATCCGTGCTGACTTTGCCGAGTTTGGATATGACAGTATTTCAGTACAGTTTGCCGGTGATGATATCGCTTATGTTACGACGCGTGAGACGGAGTCAACAGAAAACTTACGTGCATTGAAATTATTTATTGAAGAAAAGTATGGTCATGAAGCAAATGATGTCGTGGTTACCCCTGTCGTTGGCAGGGAGTTGGTCATCAATGCCCTGACGTTATCATTGTTGGCTTGGGTGCTGATGATGGTTTACATCACCTTACGATTTGAGTGGGATTATGCTTTAGGAACGATCATTGCCTTATTGCATGACATTTTTATCGTACTGGGTGTATTCGCAATTTTCAGAATCGAAGTCAATACGGAGTTAGTGGCGGTCATTCTTGCCATTATCGGGTATTCGGTGGATGATTCCATCGTTGTCTTTGACCGTATCCGTGATTCTGTCCGACATTGGTCTAAACCGCATATTTCTAAAGCAGATTATCGTCAGATCGTTAATTCATCGTTACAAGTGACCTTGTGGCGTTCATTATTCAATACATTGACAACGATTTTACCGGTATTAGCACTGATCACTATTGGTTCACCGGAAATCTTTGAATTCAACTTTGCCATGTTGATCGGTTTGTTTGCCGGAGCATACTCCTCGATTTTCATTGCCGCACAGCTTTGGTATTATATCCGTATCAATAAAAAACCGCAGTCTCAAAAAGCCAAAAAACCTCGTAAAAAAGAAGCTTTGGATGAAATGACGATCATCGGTATCAATGACTAAAGGGCTTTGCCCTTTTTTCGCTTAAGGAGGAAAACTATGTATGCCATCAAAGATCTGAACTTGCTGGATAATCGTCTTGAAAGTCATTTTCACTATGAATATACGAAACTTATGCTGTCTTCGATGAATTTGTCAGACAGTCAAATCGACCAACTGGTTAACGGTTGTCCACTTTTTGAGGACAGTCAGCTCATCAATGATGCGGCGAATCTGTTTAATGTCGCCAAAAGGGAAAACCGCAAAATCATGATTTGCGGTGATTACGATGCAGACGGTATTTGTTCGACTTCCATGATGGTCGATTTGTGTCAGCGACTTGGTTTTACAGTGGGATACTATATTCCCGACCGGCTTAAGGAAGGTTATGGGACCAAAGAGGCTACGATTCAATCTGCACTTGAGAAGGGATACAACTTTTTCATTCTGGTTGATAACGGTGTTTCTACGCATGATGTCAACCAGTTGATTATGACTTCCGGTTCTTTGCTTTTGATCATTGATCATCATGTCATCAGCCAACAAGTGAATGCGCATGTGCTGCTGCATCCCGATCATCTTCCGGAGGTTTATAAGAGCATGTGTACTTCCGGTTTGGTCTATCTTATATGCGCAGCTTTGGGAATGGAAAATGACAAAATGGTTCAGCTGGCCGGGGTCGCTACGATCGGGGATATGATGCCTCTATGGAATTACAACCGTACTTTGGTTATCGAAGGGTTGAAGTCACTAAATCATGCACCGCTTTTGCAATTCTCAGCGCTGCTTGATAAAAATACAAATGAGTACGATGAAGGATTGATTGCATTTCAGATCGTGCCGAAGCTCAATGTCGTCGGTCGTCTGTCTGATCGGGCCAATGTCAATCAGATCGTCCGATATATGCTCAGTGAAAATAAAGATGAAATTCTCAGTGTCTCTACAAGCATCAAAGAATTGAATCAAGTGCGTCGCCAACTGAGTTCGCAAATGTATGAACTGTCAAAAGAACAGATTTCGGATGAAAAACTTCTTATCATAACTCATCCGTCGTTTCATGAAGGTTTGGTTGGTATCACAGCCGGACAAATCAGCAAAGAGACGGGAAAACCGACGATCGTACTGGCTCAGAAGGATGGCAGTTACAAAGGCAGCGGACGCAGTTCATCAATCAATTTGCATGAATTGCTTAGTGAAGCTCAAGAACACTTGCTTCATTTTGGCGGGCATGCCCAAGCGGCAGGTTTGGAGGTCGGCAACGATCAGTTTGATGATTTCAGTAAATTCATGATCACAGGTGTCAATGACCTTATGGAACATTTGGAAGATGATGTAGTTGAAGTGCTTCGCATCTCAGCCGATATTCTAAATTTGCGTGCAATAGAGGAGTTTGAACAGTTTGCACCTTTTGGTCAGAGTTTTGAACGGCCGTTGGTCTTTCTGGAAGGATTGCGAGTCATACGACCCATGCATAACAGCAATCGTAATTTCAGCAAATGGCTGGTTTCAGTTGGAAATGAGGAAGCAGAAGTTGTGCTTTTCAGTGATATTGATGATTCTACCCGAAATGGTGGCATCTTGGATGTAATCGCAACCGTGACGATTTCAAAGTTTTTAGGCAGACGTAAGATTTCTCTGATGGCTCAAAAGGTAGCGAAAAGTCATGGAAATTAATCAGAATTTTGCTATAA
>JANJWY010000234.1 GCA_024709285.1 Erysipelotrichaceae bacterium | reverse complement strand
TATATGCACTTTGAATGTGGTATTCTGTTTATTGAGAGTAAAGTCATTCGTGATATTAAAGATGATTTTGTTCAAACGCAGAAGCAATGCATTGAAATTACGATGGAAGACTGCTTGCGGGTTCCGACGCTGAAACGTTGGGGCCGGGCGATATTGAATTTGTTTAGTGCATTATTATGAGGTGAAATATGCAAAAAATTGGATTGGTACTTGAGGGCGGCGGATTGCGCGGCGCGTATACAGCGGGTGTTTTGGCTTGGCTGATGGATCATCATATAGATTTTGATTTTACCGTGGGAATTTCTTCCGGAGCGCTTTTCGCTTCGTGCTTTGTAGCAAATATGCGCAATCAGCTGCCGGAACTGGCGGTGGAGTATGCTTCGCGTAAGGAAAATGTCGGGTGGTATCCGATTCTCAATGAAGGGACGCCGGTGGGATATAATTATCTTTTTGAAACGGTAATCAATCAGAAGTTGAAACTGGATGCGTCCAAAGTCCGTCAGGCGAAAACGAAGATGGAGTTTGGTTTGTATGATTTGGCTCAACAGACGACGTTTTGGCTGACAAATAAGGATTGCGATGACCGCTGGCTGTATATCAAGGCGGCATGCACATTGCCGATTGCCGGTCGCAGTGTGTTGATTAAAGGGAAGAAGTATATGGATGGTGGTTTGACTTCGATGATTCCCATCGAACGCTCCGTTGAAAATGGCTGTACGAAGCATTTTGTGGTTACGACAAAAGACATTTCGTTTGTGCGCAAACCGAATTCCAAACCGCTTCAGTTTCTGTTGGATTTGATTTATCTTAGATATCCCAAAATGTTGAAAGATTTCAGAAAGCGCACCGAGGTTTATTACCGTCAGCGCCACGAAGTCGCATCTTTGGTTGAGGAAGGGAATGCTATGCATATTTATCCTTCGAAAAATCTGGGCGTAAAACGTTTTAAAGGGGATAAGGATCAGCTTCAGGCATTGTTTGATTTGGGCTATGCGGATTGTGAGGCACAACGCGGTCAGATCATTGACTTCGTGGAAAGGCGGTAAGGATGAAGCTTATTTCTTGGAATGTCAACGGACTGAGGGCCGTGGTCAATAAAGGATTTATGGATTTCTTTAATGAGGTCAATGCAGATGTTTTCTGTCTTCAGGAAACCAAAATGCAGCCCGACCAATTAACCTTGGACTTGCCGGGGTATCATCAGTATTTTAACAGTGCCGTGCGTAAAGGATATTCAGGAACGGCAGTGTTTACAAAAATCAAACCGCTTCAGGTCACCTATGATATCGGAATTGAGCATCATGATCAGGAAGGCCGGGTCATAACCTGTGAGTACGAAGATTTCTTCTTGGTCACGGTCTATACGCCCAATTCTCAAAGTGAGTTGGCACGGTTGGACTATCGGATGCAGTGGGAGGATGATTTCCTTCAATATCTCAAGAAGCTTGAGCAGGTCAAGCCGGTAGTCGTTTGCGGGGATTTGAATGTCGCTCATAAGGAAATCGATCTTAAAAATCCGTCCTCAAACAGAAACAGCGCTGGATTCACGGATGAGGAGCGAAATAAATTCACTCAGCTTCTCGACAATGGCTTCACGGATACTTACAGATATCTTTATCCAGATACCAGAGATGTTTATACGTGGTGGTCATATATGAACTTTGCCCGTAAGAACAATGCGGGGTGGCGGATAGATTATTTTGTGGTATCAGAAGCACTGAATGAGCATATCGTTGATGCGATGATCTATCCGGAAGTAATGGGCAGTGACCACTGTCCGGTGGGTTTGATCTTAGCAGAGAATTGAAATATAAGTCTTACTAATCGGGGGATGGCATGAAAAAGTCATTATTGCCCTAATCGTCACAACAACAGTTGCTTTAGTGACATTCGTTGGTTCAGCAATAACCTCAAATTATTGGGAAATCACATGAACAATGATTTTATTTACTTCGTATTATACACATATGACATAAAAAAGCACCTTCTTAGCAGAGGGTGCTTTTAGAATTGATTGAAAGGAAACTGATCGGGCGGATAACAGGAGAATGTAATCAACTCCTTGGATATCGGATGAGGAAATGTTAATTCAGTTGCCCAAAGCGCGATTTGCTGACCGGGTTTTGCGGATGAGTGATAACGCTGATCTCCCCAAAGCGGTGTCTTACGAGAAGCGAACTGCACGCGGATCTGATGAGAGCGACCGGTCATTAACCGCACGGTACACAAACTCAAATCACCGAGCATTTTCTTGCTTAAAACGATAAGTTCGCTGTCCTTGCCTTTGGGATCAATACGAACCATGTTGGTCTTCTCATCTTTGAGCAATCGATCACTATACTTACCCAATTTTGGATCTCCGATACATACCAGTGTATAGATTTTATCGAGCTGACGCAATCGTACGGACTCGGATAGCCGCGATGCGGCTTTTGATGTTTTCGCAAACACCATCACCCCGCCCACCGGACGATCCAATCGGTGAACAAGACCGACAAAGATGTTGCCCGGCTTGTCATACTTCACTCTCAGATAGTCTTTTATGATGGTCAGCATGTCCAGATCTTCAGATACATCCTGCTGAACCGGAATGTTCACCGGTTTGATCACGACCAGGATATGATTATCCTCAAACAGAACCTCTAGCGGAACCATAGACCCGTTACTCCGCAAGGCAAGACCATGTCCCGCAGCTCAATGGCATTACCGATTTCACTGACTTCGACCTGACCGTCAAATTCTGAGAGAATCGTTGTTTTTAGTATGTTCTCGATTGCTGTGACTGACAGTCCGGTCGTATAGCTGTTAAGAATAAGGAAAAGTGCATCTTTATCAAGGATTTCCATGCATTCCTTTATCAGCGGGACCAATTGATCCTCCAGTTTCCACATCTCACCGTTAGGACCGCGGCCATACGAAGGCGGATCGAGGATGATCCCATGATACGTTCTGCCTCTTCTGGCTTCGCGCTGCACAAACTTCACCACATCATCCACAATATACCGAATATGTTTATCCTCCAGTTTCGAGAGTTTGGCATTTTCCTTCGCCCACTCCACCATGCCTTTGGCCGCATCGACATGCACGACTTCAACGACATTGGACTCCATCGCCGCCGCCATCGTAGCACCACCGGTATAGGCGAACAGATTGAGGATTCTCAGGTTTTTATTTTCACTCATTTTTATGCGATCACGCATCCAGTCCCAATTTACGGCCTGCTCCGGAAACAATCCGGTATGCTTAAACGCCGTTAAGGATACTTTAAATGTCAGATCACGATAGTTGACCGACCAATAATCCGCAAATTTCTTTTTGATTTCCCAGGCTCCGCCCCCGGTTTTACTGCGATGGTAGGTCGCATCGTTGTTATTCCAACGATGATCACTTCCTTTGGGCCAAAAAGCCACAGGATCGGGACGACGGACCGTCACCTTGCCCCAAACTTCCAGTTTTTCGCCATCGCCGGCATCCAGACAACGGTAGTCCTTCCAATCTTTACTGTAACGAATCATATCGGTCACCTCGTCGATATTATAGCACATTGCTTCGGGTTTCAGTTATCACATCCCCTGTAGCATGCTATAATAATGCAGAGGTGAATCTATGACGCAAACTTTGAATTTAAACCCGCAACAGTCCGCGGCGGTAACGACCACCTCGCGTTATGTCCGGATCATCGCCGGTGCCGGCAGCGGGAAGACCCGGGTGTTGATTACCCGCATCGTCCATCTGATCGAAGAACTCGGCGTACCCCCAAGCAGTATATTAGCCATCACATTTACCAATAAAGCCGCTAACGAAATGAAAGAGCGGATTTTAAGAATGCTCGGCGATGTAGGTCGCGGAGCCCATATCTCCACCATTCACTCCTTATGTGTCCGTATTTTACGGGAAGACTCGATGCGCATGAAACTGCCCCGCAATTTTACGGTGTTGGATGCGGAGGATCAGAAAAGCATTGTTAAAGAAGCGTTGAAAGAGCTGAACATCGATCGTCAGCGCTATTCACTGGGACATCTTATTGACTACATCGGTAATAACAAAGGGGC
>JANJWY010000172.1 GCA_024709285.1 Erysipelotrichaceae bacterium | reverse complement strand
GCTAAAGAATCTGGCACGCAGGTCAGTGATGAGGCTATTCCGATTTTTATGCAATCGGGGGATGACCGATATAACAATGTGGATAAGATGATTTTAAAAGGAGCGGATGTGCTGCCACACGGATTGATCAATCATGTCGCCACAAAACTCGGGCATGATGGTGAGAAGCTGCTAGATTACATTCGCTGGTTGAAACAGCGGATTGAGGCAAAGCGTTTCAGTATTGACTACGCACCGGCAATCCATTTGGATGTATATGGAACCATTGGTCTTATTTTCAATCAGGATATGGACAAAATGGTTGAATACTTAAGAAAGTGCTCAGAAGCTGCCTCGCCCTTTGAGTTGCGAATCGAAGGTCCGATGGATGTTGAAGAACGTGAAGCACAAATGTTAGCACTCAAAGAAATCACCCGACGTCTTGATGAAGCAAAAATCCCGGTCATCATCGTTGCAGACGAGTGGTGTAACACCTTGGAAGACATTAAATATTTTGCGGATAATAAAGCCGGGCATATGATTCAAATAAAAACGCCGGACTTGGGCGGCATTAATAATACGATTGAAGCTGTGTTGTATTGCCGTGAAAAAGGAGTGATGGCCTATCAAGGCGGCACATGCAATGAAACGGACAGAAGTTCTCAAGTGTGCGTCCATTGTGCCATGGCTACCCATCCCTGTCAGATTTTGGCTAAGCCGGGCATGGGTGTTGATGAAGGTTATATGATCGTATATAACGAAATGCAACGAATCAAAGCAATCCATCAAATGCGTCAAAGAGGGAATTAATCCCTCTTTTTATAACTATATCCTTCCGGCTCAACATGAATGATAACGCCTAAATCATTGCCAAATACCGCTCTCAATTCATCTTCCAAATCATGCGATAAGTTATGGGCATCGACAAGGGGCATGTTCGGATCACTTTTTACATGAAAATCAATAAAAACCTGGCTACCCGATTTGCGGGAGCGTATTTTATGAATCGAGAACACTCGGGGATTTTTTAAAACGATTTCCGTAATCAGTTGCGGTTCAATCGCCACGGCATCGGTCAGTTCATGCGAGCTTTCCTTAAAAATCCCATATGCTGTTTTAAAAATGATCATCGCTACGAGCAAAGATGTTACAGCATCCAACCATAAAGGCGCATTTAGAAAAGTAATCAGCAATAAGTTTATCAGAACCCCAGCCGAAATGTAAATATCGGATAAAGTATGTTTTGAGTCCGCAATCAACAAGGTAGATTTCAGTTTCTTTCCGGCAATATTTTCGTAAGTGGCCACAAATATATTTACCCCAAAGGTAAATATCATCAACAACAGTGTCAATAACTCAGGCCGGCTAAAAGACGGATTTTGAAAGGATTCTATACTCTTAAAAAATACTTCAATGCCCAAATAAGACAGAAGAGCTACAATGAATAAAGTTGCCAAAGTCTCATAGCGTTGATGTCCATAGGCATGGTCCTCGTCTATGGGTTTCTGAGCGATTTTCATCGTAAAGAGTCCGATGATATTGGAGGATGCATCGGCTAATGAATGATATCCATCGGCTAAGATACTTCCAATGCCGGTTAAAAGACCAACGATGATTTTGATCGAGCTGACAAGAATATTGAGAAACAATGTCAACCACAATACAAAGAGTACTTGCTTGTTTTTGCTCATAATCCACCTCCTCACTATTCTACCACTAAGACTGACATAAATAAACCTCAGGCAAATGAATTGATTGAATCCAAATTCTATCGCATAATATACTTACAAAAAGTAAGTAACTTGGAGGTCCTATGTCAATCTACCATCAACCACCCATCGGATTTGTATCTAGCGTTTCTATTCAAGTATTGAATCTTCAAAGAGCCATTGAATTCTATACAAATACGCTCGGTTTAACAGTCCTCAATCAGGATGAATATCAAGTTGAGTTATCAGCAAATGGAAAAGACTCTCTTCTTTCCATCGTTCAATTAGAAAATGGCATCAAAAAAATGCCACGAACAACAGGTCTGTATCATTTTGCATTGCTACTACCATCGAGAAAAGAATTAGGTAAAATTCTGAATCACTTTATCAAAAATCTGATTCCATTGCATGGCGCATCCAATCACGGCATTTCAGAAGCGATTTATCTCTCTGATCCTGAGGGCAACGGCATCGAAATAGCATCAGATACTGATCCTAAAAAGTGGAAGTGGAAAAATGGTCAGTTGGACGTGTTTTCAGAAAACGGTCCAATGGATGTCAAATCCGTTCTTAGTGAATCACAAGATGAAGAGTTCACAAAACTTCCCGCTGACACGATTATGGGTCATATTCATCTTCATGGCAGCGAGCTTAAGAACATTCGAAGATTTTATGAAGAAGCTCTTGGAATGGATGTCGTCATCGATTTACCCCGCCAGGCACTGTTTTTCTCCTATGGCAAATATCATCACCACTTAGCCGTCAACGTCTGGAATGGCATAGGCGCACCTACTCCGCCAAGCAACAGTGTCGGATTAAGGAATTTCCTACTCAGACTTCCTGACAGTATATCTCTAAAGGAAATTGAGTCAAATTTTATGAACATGAAAATACCCTATTCCACCGTAGAAAAAGGGATCAATGTCACTGACCCCTCCGGAAATAATATCATTATCTATAGTTAAGAGGCTCTTTCGAGCCTCTTTTAGTTATTATCTTGCGCCGAGTTTATCGTCGGTCAACATGATTGAAATCGGACTTCCGCCAAATTTCTCAAGACGTGCGATGATATTCGTGAAGTTTTCTTCTTCTTCGGTTTGTTCATCAATAAACCATGTCAATACACTTAGAGCTGCGTGATCTTTTTCTTCCTTGGCAATTTCATATAAATTGCGAATGCGGCTGGTCACGATTTTTTCATGTGCCAACGACATTTTGAATACTTCCAAGTATCCCGGGAATTCAACTTCCGGACCCGGAATAGTTTTGAGTTCAACACGAGCACCCACTTCAACTAAAAACTTAAAGAACTTCATAGCGTGTGCAACTTCTTCTTCTGCTTGTTTGTGCATAAAGTGAGCAGCACCCGGATAATTGTTATCTTCCATAAATGCAGACATAGACAAATACAAATACGAAGACAATAGTTCAAAATTGATTTGATCGTTAATTGCGTCTACTAATTTTTTGCTAATCATATAATTCCTCCTTGTTTATATATTATACCTCTTATTTGAATAAAATGCACATTTAAGCCTTATTTGATGCCAAATTTTCCGTTATCAAGACAAAAACAGGAGCTCCGATTAAGGAGCTCCTATCAAATCAGCTATTCAGGAAATTCATGTATCCCGTTGTTCCAGTAGTCAATCTGACCTGCCAGATTATTGATGATTGTCTTATTAGACGTATTGATTGCGGCATTGACTGCCATGATCAGTTCATCAACATCATCGTACGGCGGGTAGTAATCTCCCAGTGCACTTTCATTCAGTAATCCGGCGACGGCAGCTCTGAGCAAGATTTGTACCTTACCCCTTAAGTCGTTGCCACCCTTATATCCAAGTGCATCCATCAACGTATCATCTTGTCCATCCTTATTCAAATCCATTTTCCCATTTTTTATTAGGTCTGTATGGGTGATTCCGAAAATCAGGCGGACTTTATCCATCGGCATGTAATCAGTTCTATACCATTCTTCTGCATGGTTCTTCCAGTAACCCGGAGTGAAACCATACCAATATAAACGAATCAACTCGTCATCGTCATCACAATCCGTATTCTCTTCATTATCCATTCCGCAAGCAGTCACTACATTGTAGTGCTGACTGCCAGCCATACCGGAAATGAAGCGTGTGATTGTGAAGGTGAATTGTTGACCGGCAGCAATAACGATTGGGTCATCCCCAAAGGCTACCAAAGCTTCCGGTAACAAATCACCAAAGACTGTGTCATCAATAGAGTAAATGACAACATCTTCAACGCTGTGGTTTGTAATCACAAAGGTAAACACAACATCTTCACCAGAGAAAGGAATGACCGACTTATTTGCAGTCTTGGTTATGGAAATTTCAGGCAGTACATCGATGACTGTGACACTTCTGCTGTCATCATCATGGACGCTGTTGCCCTCATTATCTTCCGCATAAGCAATCGCAATATTCGGATAAATACCTGCTTCCGTATAGGTCTTGGTAAAGGTTCCCGGTAACAAGTAACTTCCATCGACCGGAATCCAAATCTTCGGCATACCGGTTACCCATTCATACAAGGTACCCAGCTTGTCATCAACAACTTCAGTCAGCCATACCGGTTCAACAGAGTGATTATAAACGGTAAAGGTGTATGTAAATAATCCACCCGGTTCATAACGACTCAACGGATCAGCTGTCTTCACTAATTCGATCACAGGCAGTACATCGATGACTTCAACCATGGCGTTGTCATCATCATGTGCCGTATTGCCTTCATTATCCTTGGCATAAGCATCCACGATGTTGGGGTATTCCCCGGCATCGGTATACGTCTTGGTAAAGGTTCCAACCAAGTCATGGTAAGCACCCACACCGATCCATATTTCTTCATCGCCGGTTTCCCATTCGTACAACACACCTAAGATATCATCTTCTACTTTGGTCAGCATTACCGGTTCAACCGAAAGGTTGTAAATCCGGTAAGTATAAGTGAACAGTCCACCCGGTTCATTCATGGATAGCGGTGCAGCCACTTTATCTACTCGGATGGTTGGTAGAACGTCAATCACTTCAACTTCAGCATCATCAATTGCTTCAGCATCGTTACCTTCGTCATCTTCAGCATGTGCTTCTGCTATATTCGGATATATACCTGCATCTGTATAGGTCTTTGTAAAGGTTCCAGGTAACAAATAACTTCCATCTACTGGAATCCAGATTTCCGGATCGCCGGTTTCCCATTCGTACAGGACACCCAGAATATCATCTTCTACTTTAGTCAACATAACTGGTTCAACCGAGAGATTATAAATTCGATAAGTGTAAGTGAACACTCCTCCCGGCTCATTCATTGATAACGGTGTTGCCGTTTTCACTAATTCAATTTGAGGCATTACATCAATGACTTGAACCATTGCTTCATCATCATCATATGCGGTGTTGTCTTCATTGTCCTCTGCCCAAGCTTCACCGACGTTGCGATACCATCCGGCATCCGTGTATGATTCAGTGAAAACACCTGGCAACAAGTAACTTCCATCGACCGGAATCCAGATTTCAGGATCGCCGGTGACCCATTGATACAACACACCTAAAATGTCATCTTCAACTCTCATTAATTTTACCGGTTCAACCGAATGGTTGTAGATCCGATAAGTATAAGCAAATAATCCACCTGGTTCATAACGGCTCAACGGATCGGCTGTCTTCACCAATTCGATCACCGGCAGTACATCGATGACTTCAACCATTGCTTCATCATCGTCATGCGCCATATTTTCTTCATTATCCTTCGCCCAGGCATCCACGATGTTGGGGTATTCCCCGGCATCGGTATACGTCTTGGTAAAGGTTCCAACCAAGTCATGGTAAGATCCTACGCCGATCCAGATTTCCGGATCGCCGGTTTCCCATTCGTACAGCACGCCTAAGATATCATCTTCTACCAAAGTCAGCATCACCGGTTCAACCGAACGGTTGTAAATCCGGTAAGTATAGGTGAACAGTCCGCCCGGTTCATCTCTTGACAACGGGTCGGCCATCTTCACTACTTCGATTACCGGCAGCACATCGATGACTTCAACCATCGCGTCATCATCGTCATGGGCCGTATTGCCTTCATTGTCCTTCGCCCAGGCATCCACGATGTTGGGGTATTCCCCGGCATCGGTATACGTCTTGGTAAAGGTTCCCACCAAGTCATGGTAAGATCCTACGCCAATCCAGATTTCCGGATTGCCAGTGACCCATTCGTACAGGACACCCAGAATATCATCTTCTACTTTTGTCAGTTTTACCGGTTCAACCGAACGGTTGTAAATCCGGTAGGTATAGGTGAACAGTCCGCCCGGTTCATCTCTTGACAACGGGTTGGCTACTTTCACCACTTCGATCACCGGCAGTACATCTGTAATGATGACATCCGCATCATCAAAGTCGGAAACTGGTGTACCTTCGTCATCCACACCGGATGCCGTGACGATATCATTTACCGTACGAGGTTCACCAGAGACATAAGATTTGAAATAAACTGTTTTCGTCATTCCCGGTTGAATTGTAAATGGGAACGTTGTTGGGGTTAATAAACCCACATCATCAAAAATCATACCTGAAATACTATAAGCTGTAGCACCTTCAATTGCATCAGTGAGCGAATTGATGGTAACTGGATCTGTCATGCCACTGCTGTTAGCGATGTCAACTTTATAAGTTACCCAAGCTCCCGGTTCAGGAACACTGGTAACCAATGCGGTCTTGACAACATCGATTACAGGCGGCAATTCTTGTACTACTTTAACGCCCCACTCCTCAAATCCATCATTCGACGAAAAATCTTCACCAAATTCAGGTGGAATTGCATCATCAGGGAATCCCATTTCCGTATAAATAACGACATACGTCATTTCTGGGAAATCTTCGGCAGGTACAAGTACTTTATACTCACGATTTCCACTACCCCCGCGATAAGACAACATGATAACATTATCGCCGGTGTCATAAACTTTAACTGTCTGATCTTCTGTGAAGTAATGAACTCCATTAGTATCAAACATCGTTCCAATCAGGTTTTCATGCTCGGTCACCCAGATTTGAAGCCTATTTAATACCAAATAGTCATCATTTTCATTGATGTCCAACTGAAATTCCCGATATTGTCTTCCGCCATACTCTACATACGGAACGACACTTAACAGCTCAGCATCTGTAAAACTCTTCAATTCATTATAAAGAACTTTGTCCAGGTTACTGTTATACCCTATTTCGCCATCGCTCTTTTGTAAGCGAAGGAACGAGTTGAAATAACCGGTACCAGTAGCAGCATCATCGGGATCGCCATTATCAATTCTTATCCAAACAGCGTCCTCAACAACTGCCGTCTTCCTTAATGTAATATCGTCCGGATCTCGTGTCAGATCCACAAATGTCGTAGCGCTAACGCTTATCGGATTTATGGTCATAATCGATAGCAAAAGTGCTAACGTTATTCTCAGACACGAGGTTAGTCGTGGCCATTTCCAGTTCATTTATTATCCCTTCTTTCATTGATTGTATAGAACTGTAATCGTATCCACTACATCACGAATCTTTCGATATGTTGATCCCAAACATCTGATTATATTTGGTTCTACGGATTTCCCATATATTACAAATCAGTTTTGATTTAAACGTTTAAGCCAAATACAAGTCGTCTCCCCCACAACTTATCAGAAATCAACTCTCTCGTCTTTTTCCAACTCCTTTCTTTCAGAAACAGTTAAGAATCACTCAAATCAAATTCCCATTCCTCCTTACTGGACAGAAAAAGGACATTTGATTCAATGCCATCCTATGATTTCGCATACAATTATCCGGCGAACGATATCGCACGTATTCGCTACATATTTAATCCACAGCCAAGCAAATAAAAACCGGCCGAAAGGCCGGTTACGCTACTAGCTGACAGGAGAACAAGCGTCCAGTTACATTCTCCTACTCATCGCTTCCCATGGATATCTATAACAAAATTATAGCCAACTTCAAGAGTAGAGTCAATTGAATCACTCGTAATTGTGATCAATATTCACAGAAAGTATTCTAATATCTTGTAACTTATTTTCAATCTGAAAAATCAATTGAAAAAATCAAACAATGTGTGTTAAAAAATAAAAAAACCCGATAATCGGGTTTGCCTTGCTACTGGAGCAGGTGAGGGGAATTGAACCCCCGTATCAACCTTGGCAAGGTCGTGTTCTACCATTGAACTACACCTGCAATGAAATGGCGGTCCAGACGGGGATCGAACCCGCGATCTCCTCCGTGACAGGGAGGCATGTTAACCACTACACCACTGGACCATTTGTTTAGATAAGATGGCGGAGATGGAGGGATTTGAACCCTCGCGCCAGTTTCCCGACCTATACCCTTAGCAGGGGCACCTCTTCAGCCTCTTGAGTACATCTCCATACACTTGCTGACCAACTTAGCGCCTTTTTATGTTATCATACGCACTGATTTTGTGCAAGTATTTTTACACATTTTATAAAAAAAACAGGCCTGATAATTCAGGCCTATTCTACCGTATATCCCGCCTCACGGATAGCCATTTTCGCAATATGAACAATATCATTGCGACCCTCAACAATCACCGCCTGACGCTCCAAATTAATCTCAAAATCAACTCTGGTTTCACTCAAAGCCTCCGAAATCCGCTTGACGCAATGCTCACAACTCATATCCTTAACAAATATAATATGTTTCATTTTGCTTCTCCTTCCAGCCTACTCAAAAGCCATTTCCAAAGCAATCTGCATCATCTTCGTAAACGAATTCTGCCGCTCCTGCGCAGTTGTCACTTCATGCGTAACCAACGAATCCGAAATCGTAACCAGACACGCCGCATGTTTCCCCAATTTCTTCGCATTGGCAAACAAAGCAAACGACTCCATTTCAACCGCAACCGAACCCGTCTGCTTATAAATATCCTCAAACGAAACACCGGAATCACGATAGAACACATCACTCGAATGGATTCTTCCCAAAACAAACGGAATCCCCAAGCGTTGAGCAGCAGATATCAGACTGCCATTCAGCTTCACCGAAGGCAACATGACATCCTCCTTATAATTAAACGCAGTAAGAGCAAAACTTGACTCACTCCAAGCACTATCCGCCAATACTACATCATACAGATTCACATCTTTACTGTAAGATCCGGCCGAACCAATCCGAATGATATTCTCAACTCCATAAAAAGCAAACAACTCATAAGAATAAATTCCAATGCTCGGCATACCCATACCCGAACCCATGACCGAAATCCTGTGTCCTTTATAAGTCCCTGTATAACCAAACATATTACGGACATCATTGAACATCTCAACATTCTGTAAAAAATTCTCAGCAATAAACTTCGCCCTCAACGGATCCCCAGGCATTAAAACCGTCTTAGCAATTTGCCCCTCAACTGCTTTATTGTGTGGTGTAGACATAAATTTCTCCTTTACTTACAAATTCATTATATCAAAATTCAACTATAAACCCAACATAGACACAGCCAGATTAAAATAAATCATCAAAGCCACGGCATCCACCAACGTAGTAATCAACGGAGCAGCCATCGCAGCAGGATCCTGCTTGAAAAACATCGCCAACAAAGGCAATATCCCACCCACAAGCTTAGAAATAACGACGGTAAGCATCAACGTCAAAGAAATGACTAAATCAACTGTCCAACTTGATTCCGGAGTAAAAATCATAAGACGAAGCCAATTAATTACAAACAATACCAAACCACTCAACAAAGCTACTTGAACTTCCTTCCAAATAACCTTGTAATAATCATTCAAAGACAACTCCCCGACCGCAATACCACGAATGACCATCGCCGATGCCTGAGAACCGGCATTCCCCGCCGTAGACATGATCAGCGGAATCGAAGCAGCCAACGCCGGAATCAATAACAAAGCATCTTCATAACCGGAAATGATACTACCCGTAAATGTCGCCGAAACCATCAAGACCAAAAGCCACGTAATACGACTCTTCGTCATCTCGGCAACCGAAGTCTTCAGATAAGAACCTTCGATCGGCATAATAGCCGCCATCTTCTGAATATCCTCAGTAACTTCTTCTTCCAAAACGTCAATGATATCATCAACCGTAACGATCCCAATCAACCGATTCTCATCATTGACAACCGGAACGACCGTAATATCATACCGCTTAATGACATGAGCAACAGACTCCTGATCATCATGAGTCCTAACAGAAATAACATCCACATCCATCAAATCAGCAATCGTGTCATCCGTCTCAGCTAACAAAATATCCCTCAACCGAACCGTCCCCATAAGTTCCCGCTGCTCAGAAATAACATAACTGACACTAATGGTCTCAGCCGACTTACCCTGCTGCTTAATCTTCCGGATCGCCCGCCCTACCGTATCTGTTGCTTCCAACTCCACAAAATCCGTTGACATAATCGAACCAGCCGAATACTCCGGATAACTTAAAAGCAAATTAATCTCAGCGCGCTGTTCAGCACTGACCGAACTCAAAATCTGCTTAACTATATTCGCAGGCATTTCTTCAAGGAAATCAACGATATCATCTGTATAAAGATTATCAAGCATCGATGTAATTTCAACCGAAGTAAACGACTGAATGATCTCTTGTTTTTTCTCATAAGTCAAATACGTAAATATCTGAGCCGTAATATCTTTCTTCAGCGTCTTAAACAAAAACAAAATCTCTTTCAATTCTAACTGCTCAACGATTTCTGCCAAGTCAATCAAGTTATACTCATCAAAAATGAAACGCAAATTTTTGACTTGACGCAACTCAATCAATTCTTTCAATTGTTGGGAAGTTACATCCATCATTTCTACCATGTCATACCTCCCCTTACCCTAAAACCGCAATGGCAATCGAAAAATAAACGATCAAAGAAACCGCATCTACCAATGTCGTAATAACCGGACCAGACATCGAAGCCGGATCGATTTTCAAAATCAATGCGAACAAAGGCAGCAAACCACCAATCAAATTCGCCAGTGTAATCGTAAGAAATACGGTAATAGAAACAAGAACCGCAACAGTAATTCCTACATCCGGCATAAACACAACGATCCGAAGAGTATTGATCGCAAATAAAATCAAACCTGTAATAAAAGAAGCCCTCAATTCTTTAAACAAAACCGCAAAGAAATCCTTTATAGAAAGATCATCAATGATAATACCGCGTATGACCATGGCACTAGCCTGAGATCCCGCATTACCCGCCGTATCCATCAACATCGGAATAAAATTGACCAACGAAGGAACAATCAGTAAAATCGCTGAATTACCGTTAATGATCATCCCGGTCAGTGTCGCCGGAATCATTAAAATCAACAACCAAGGAATCCGACTTTTAAAAATCTCCCAGACATTCGATTCCAAATAAGAACCTTCCACCGGACGGATACCAGCCATCAAATGAATATCTTCTGTAGCTTCTTCTTCCAAAACGTCAATGACATCATCAACGGTAATAATACCCACCAGTTTATACTGACTGTTAACCACCCCTACAACAGATATATCATACTTCTGAAAGATATAACCGACTTCTTCCTGGTCATCACCGGTAGTCACCGCAACGATATCGGTATCCATGATTTCCCCGATTTCCACATCTTCAGAAGCAAACAAAATGTCACGCAACGACACTGAACCCAATAATGTATTGCTTTTATTTATCACAAAACAAGTATTGATCGTCTCAGCCGTTTTACCTTGCCTCCGAATCTGCTCCATCGCATCCTCGATAGTATGGTGCTCAAACAGCTCTACATAATCCGTCGTCATGATTGACCCAGCTGAATTCGGCGCATAACTTAACAGCGTATTGATTTCCGCACGCTGCTCACTGGTCGCATTGTGAAGAACTTTCTTAACGATGCTCTCCGGCATTTCTTCCAAAAAATCGACAACATCATCTAAATAAAGATTATCCAAAATGCTCTTAATTTCAGGACCGGTAAATGTCTTAATAAGCTCTTCCTGCTTATCTATGGACAAATAAGCAAACAAATCGGCAGTGACTTCTTTCTTCACCGTCTTAAAGATAAAAAGAACCTCACTCAAGGTACATTGCTCAGCCATTTCCGCCAAGTCGACGATATTAACTTCTTCAAAGATCTCTCGCAGTTTCTTAACCTGCTTGTTAGAAATGATCTCCTTAAGCATATTCAATGTTAATTCATCCCAATTTTCCATAATGCACCTCCTCCCCTACCATTTTAACCCCTAAAGATTTAATGTACAACAAAAAAACGATGTTGCCATCGTTTCTATTTCGAGCCTTTAGAGCCTTTTTTATCAAAATTTGCCAGCAAATTGGTCTGATAAGAAAATACCATCTTTTCACGGCTCCGCTGACGGTCAATAGCCTGTTCGACCAACGTATCCATTAACGAAGTAAAGTCCAAACCGTCATGCTGCCACAAATAAAACGACAATGAACCGGGAATCGTATTGATCTCATTGACATACGGCTTCATGGAATCTGCATCAATCAAAAAGTCAATTCTCGAGACACCGCTCGCCCCCAAAACCTCGAAAGTCCTGATAGCCAAGTGTTTGATTTGGTCGGTCAGTTCTTTACCGATATCCGCCGGAATCTGACGGCTGGTCGAAGCCATTCCCTTCGAATTTCCGCCCTTCGAACTGCCCTGATACTTATTCTCATAGGATAATATTTCATCGGTTTTCAATACTTCCTCAATCGAAGACGCCTTGATATCAAGCCCGACACCCAATACCGAACAGTTAACCTCACGGATATTTTCCAATTTGCGCTCCACCAATATTTTACGGTCATACATCGAAGCAAACTCGATAGCCTCAAACAACTCCAACTCATCGTGAGCGGTTTTGATACCGATCGAAGATCCTAAGCACGCCGGCTTAATAATCAGCGGATAACCGATTTCCTTTGCCTTAGTTACAATAGCCTGCTTACTGTCATTGACATGCCCGCTGTAAAACCAAAACCAAGGCACAATGGGCAGTCTTGAATTTTCCAACACATGCTTCATAATCACTTTATCCTGACCGACACCGGCTGCAATGACATCACAACCCGCATAAGGCACACCCAACATCTCCAAATACCCTTGAACCGTGCCATCTTCCGCATGCGTCCCGTGCACCACCGGAATAACGACATCAAGCACCACCGGCTTTGATTGAAACAAACGGCTTTTCAAAGGCAGTACAACCACCTGATTTTCCTGACGCACCAAAGATATCGGATGCAGACTGCCAATGAGTTTCTTCATATCTTTATATTGATTTATATCTCTAAGCGACTCCGAAGTATAAAGGACATGGGACTTAGAAATATATAAAGGAATGACTTCATAACGCGTCTTATCCAACGCTTCCATCGCCTGAACAGCAGAAATAATACTTACTTCATGCTCAACAGACTCC
>JANJWY010000144.1 GCA_024709285.1 Erysipelotrichaceae bacterium | reverse complement strand
ATCCTTCAAGGAAGCCGGATTGGCTTCTTTAGGAAACAACGGCCAGTCAGAGAGCCAAAGAATAAAATCGTGAAGGACGGGGTCATTGGCTTTGGTAAGCAAGTCCGCTAAAACGATTTCATTATTCGTCCGATACATATCTATGATTAATATAGCACAACGGTTAGCAATCGGTGAAGATAAGTAACCCAACTCGTCTCGAAAACGAATGGCCGCATCCTTAGATATCATCATCTGAGCACAAATCTCACATTCAGCTTTTGAACACTCCGCTTTCGGTTTTTCATCTGATGATGATTCAAACCGTTTATCCGATTTGGTATTTTGAGAAACGATCGACCACAAATCTTCAAATTTATAACCGGAAATAGCGGCTAAGCGTTCCGTAAAATGTTTGCGGTCCAAATCATCACGAAGATTTTTGATTTGTGCGCCCATGGCCAGCACATACTGTTTTTTCTGATTATAATTATCCAACTGATACAAAGACTGTGAATAATTAAGTAAGAAATCCATCCAAGGAATCCGGTTTTCAACAATGTTAACCAAATGTTCTTCTCCATACGTATTGATTATATCGTCTGGATCCATGGCCACTTTGTAATTCAATACTTCTACTGTACAATTCGCCTTTATCAGCATATCACCTAAACGGAAAGTCGCTTTTTGTCCGGCGTTGTCACCATCATAACCGATGACGATATGCCAGTGCATTTGCCTCAGTTTGCGAACCTGCTCCGGCGTAGCCGCAGTTCCCAATGTAGCAACGACATTCTGTATCTTAGCCCGGTAAAATGCGATGACATCGGTAACACCTTCGGCAACGATTACAAATCCGGATTTCTTAACTTCAGCCAAAGCGCGATGATAATTATAAACGATCTGACCTTTTACATAAAGTTCTGTTTCGGTCGTGTTAATATATTTCGCAGATTCATCTGCCAAGACAGTTCTTGCGGTAAAACCGATCGGACTTCCCTGTTCGTCATGTATCGGAAATACGATTCGATTGGCAAATACATCGGAGAAATGAGCCCCACTCACTCGCGAAACATTGGCGGCGACGATATCATTATGAGGGTATCCTTTAGCAATCAAAAATTTACTGCACTGATCATCACCGGGATTGTATCCGACTTCAAACTTATCTATCAGAGATTCGCTGATTCCCCTTTTCGATAAATAATCCTTGATCATCAATCCATCGGAAGCATTCAGCTGATACTTAAAATAGTTAATGGACTCTTTTAAAACCTGAGTAAGAGCTAGTCTGCGCGGATCAACAGCTACTGCAGGCGTCAATGCATCTTCAATATTGATTCCTATGCTTTTTGCAATTTTTACCACAGCTTCAATGAAGCTGATTTTCTCAATATTTTGTACAAATGTAAAAACATTCCCGCCGGCACCGCAGACAAAACACTTATAAATCTGCTTATCGACAGATATCGAAAGCGATGGATCATGATCATCATGAAAAGGACAAACAGCCCACAAACTGCGGCCGCGACGCGTCAAAGGCAGATATTGACTGATAACTTCACCAATATCTGCTTTTGCCCGGATGTCCGTAATTTCCTGATCGCTCAAACGGCGCATTCAATCACCTGCTTAAAATTCAAGATAAGGAGCAATTTCCTTTTCAATGTCACTGATCAAAACTCTTTTCTGTTCCATCGAATCCCTGAAGCGAATCGTCACGCTTTGATCATTCAATGTATCAAAATCAACCGTAACGCAAAATGGTGTACCGATTGCATCCTGACGGCGATATCTCTTACCTATGCTTCCGGATTCATCATAATCACAAACGATTTTCGGTGCAAGCAACGAATAAACCTCATTGGCTTTTGCGGATAATTTACTGGACAAAGGCAAGATAGCGATTTTAACCGGTGCAAGATAAGGACTTAATGCCAATACCAGACGGGTATCACTCTCGTTGACAATTTCTTCCTTGTAACTGTCACAAACAAAAGCGAGCAACAGACGTTCAACACCGACCGCCGGTTCAACGCAGTAAGGTATATATTTCTCATTGGTATTTGGATCAAAATATTCCATATTTTGCTTAGAATGGTTCATATGCTGAGTTAAATCGAAATCCGTACGGTCGGCAATTCCCCATAGTTCATCCCAACCCCAGGGATACAAGTATTCTATGTCAGAAGTTGCCACAGAATAATGGGAAAGCTCCTGGGCATCGTGATCGCGTAAGCGAAGGTTCTCCGGCTTAAGACCCAAAGAAATAAGCCAGTCCATGCAAAATTTCTGCCAGTAAGCATACCATGTCAAATCTTCACCCGGCTTGCAGAAAAATTCAAGTTCCATCTGTTCAAACTCACGGGTTCTGAAGATGAAATTACCCGGGGTAATTTCATTTCTGAATGATTTACCGATTTGTCCGATGCCAAACGGAATTTTCTTTCGCATCGAACGTTGTACATTTTTAAAGTTGACAAACATTCCTTGAGCTGTCTCAGGACGCAAATAAATCGTACTGCTTGCATCTTCAAGTACCCCTTGAAAAGTCTTAAACATAAGATTAAACTGGCGGATATCCGTAAAGTCATGACCGCCGCAATTTGGACACGGTATTTTTCTTTCAATGATGACTTCTTTCATTTGCTGGTTGTTCAACACTGAAGCATGGACTTCACCGGCTGTAAACTCTTCGATCAGTTTATCGGCGCGATGGCGGGTTTTACATGATTTACAATCCATCAGCGGATCGGTAAAGGTACTCAGATGACCGCTTGCCTGCCAAACCTGCGGATTCATCAAAATAGCTGATTGAATGCCCACATTATTCGGATGAGATTGTACGAATTTATTCCACCAGGCTTTTTTAATATTCTCTTTTAGTTCTACACCTAAAGGACCATAGTCCCATGTATTAGCTAAACCGCCATAAATTTCCGAACCCTGAAAAACAAAACCAGAGCCTTTGATATGATTAACGATTTTCTCAAATTCTTGCTTTGACATAAGTACCTCTCATTTTCTCTTTTAACTAATCTATTATATTACAATTTTCGCAAAAATTCCCAGCTTTTCAGAGGAATTGATGTGTAATCCTTAAAAAAATCAACAAATACTCCCAATAATTCAATGGTATACTCCCCCTGTTTTGCCAAAGTGGCTATATGCTGCATTTCTGCTTTGACAGTATATCTGAATAATCTTGAAAAATTCGCATCATATGATTTTGATGTGACATTTTTTGAACATCTGGAGCAGACAAATCCACCTTCAGATACTGAAATCGCAGTGATTTTGGTGTCATCACACACAACACAGCCATCGACCATGGGAGATATACCCATTTCCTTTAAAATCAATGACACATAAAGACATCCAGCGAGCAAAGGCGGAACAACTGCACACGCACTCAAAGACTCTTTTGTGATTTCATAAAGGTAGTCATCCGGTTGATTTGATGTGGAAACCTGCATGGCTATCTCTGCGATAACAGAGGCCACTGCCAAACGGTAGACATCTTCTTTGATGGGACGATAAAAATCTATAGTGGAAGCAGAATGAAGCAGAGAAATTGGCTCTTTAAGATCTAGGATCATACTGCATTGTGTTATAGGCTGTACAGATCCGGCATTCTTACTGTTTCCTTTTAAAATCCCTCTTGCCAGAATAGTCAGTCTGCCGTGTTCTTTCGATAATACTTGCAACAGACCATCCGCCTCTTTGTAGGGATCTACACGCAAAACCAACGCTTCTATCCGGTCATTCATCTCGAGGATCCTGTTTATAGCCCAAATCAATCAACTGCCGGGTACGGTTTCGCCAATCGGTTTCAACTTTGACAAACAATTCCAAATGTACTTTCATTTGCAGAAGGTTCTTTAATTCCATTGAAGCCCGTTTGTTGATTTCATTTTTCATTGAACCGTTTTTCCCGAAGATGATCCCCTTTTGAGAATCACGCTCAACCAGAATGATTGCACTGACATTAATGGAATTTTCCCTGTATTCAGTATTTTCAATCAAAACGGCAATCGAATGCGGAATTTCCTGATGTGTGAGCTGCAACACCTTTTCACGGATGACTTCAGCCATTAAAAACTCTTCAGGATAGTCACTTACCTGATCATTGGGATAATACTGCATGGAGTCAGATAAGTAATTCTTTGTAATCTCTATGAGCCTGGAAGAATTATCTGATGTCAAAGCAGAAACCGGAATGATTTCTGCGAATGAATAACGCTCATTCCACAGACTCAGTAATTCGATCATGGTTTGCTTTTTTATTTTGTCAATTTTATTCAGTATAAGAAAAACCGGGGTTTGCGTTGATTTGAGCAACTCGATGACAAACTGATCTCCGGGACCAAACTTCTCTGTCGCATCGACAAGATAATAAATCAAATCAACATCATGAAGACTCGTATACGAACCTTTATTCATCTGCCGTCCGAGTTCATGTTGAGGTTTATGAATACCTGGTGTATCTAAAAAAACGATTTGTGAATTTTCATCGGTACGTATTCCTCGAATCACATTTCGCGTTGTCTGCGGTTTATCTGAGACAATAGCAATTTTCTGTTTCATCAGCGTATTAAGCAATGTCGACTTACCGGCATTGGGACGACCGATAAGCGCGATGAATCCGGATTTGAACGTCATTTCAAGTCCTCTTGGGTAAATCGCATCGGAAGTAAATCATCAATGGTCTTAACCGTATCTTCTCTGCCATTTGACAGTAAAATCAGTGTATCATCGTTTAACAGCTCTGAAAGCACCTGCCGGCAGATGCCGCATGGACCGGCTAGTTTATCGCCATCCGAAACAATTGCAATCGCTTCAATGTCATCTTTGCGGTATCCGTGTGAATATGCAGCAAAAATAGCACTGCGCTCACCACAGTTGGTTGCTCCAAATGAAGCATTCTCGATATTGGCACCGATAAACTGTTTACCGTCTTTCGTCAAGACACAACTGCCGACATGATAATGTGAATATGGGGCATAAGCATTTTTCATGGCTTTAAAAGCCTCATCGATTAAGAACTGATATTTCATAGTTTGCTCCCTCTTAAAAATATTTGAATAAAATGATCAATCCGATCACAGTGCTGGTGATCGAAAGGATAAAAACTGCGGCTGAAGAAAAATCTTTGATTCGTTTGATATGTTCACTGTACTGAGGTTCAACGAAATCTGCCAGTTCTTCGATTGCACTATTGATATGTTCGACGGAAACTACCAATCCGATACAGAAAATGATCCAAAGCCAGTCTGCAGGTTCGATTCTGACCAGATAAAATACTGCGATGACCACAACGGCTATCAGCCACTGAACACGAATGCTGCGATCGGTCTTCAGTCCGACAACAATGCCGTCAATGGCTGCCTTAAACTTTTTTACGAGTCTTTTGAGTGCTTCGCGGGGCAATTTCATTGAGTATCAACTCCTGTAAGTCGAACATCGTTCGTTCTTCAATTTCATTTTGATGGTCATAACCCAGACAATGCAATAAACCATGAGCAAGCAAGAAACAGAATTCTCGCTTTCGGCTATGACCGTAAGCCCTTGCCTGTCTTTGCATTGCATCCATATTGATGAATACATCCCCAATATAGTTTTCATCGGATGACACCTGATCACCCTCCAGTGCTGCAAAACTGATCACGTCCGTAGTCGAATCTTTGCCCCGATACTCATTATTGATCAATTGCATTTGCACATCATCAAGTAAAATAAGCGAACACTCCAATGTTTCGCTTTTCTTCAATATTTGTATCGTTTTTAGGAAAACGGGATTGACATATCGGCGGTAACTGTTAAAACGCTGCTGATCTGTCTGATTAATAATATGGATGTTCAGATAAATCCCTCCGACCGTATTATAACATATTTTACATTTTTGAATCAGACAAGAATTTCGTTTGAAAATTTTCATACCAAATTATTACTATTTCTGTTAAAATGTTTTAGGAATAAGGAGGTAAATCTTATGGGCATGATTGGATTTATTCCAAGCTTAGGCGGAATCCGGATCGAAGTGGTTTTGGGTGGATTCGGCTTGTTTTTATTCGGTATCAAGTTTTTAGGTGATGGTTTGAAAAATGTCGCCGGAGACAAATTACGTGATTATATTGATCGATACACTTCAAAAGCTTGGATGGGCGTCCTAGTCGGAGGAATCGTAACGATTTTGATACAATCCTCGTCAGCAACTACAGCAATTACCATTGGATTTATCCGTGCCGGTCTGATGAGATTGGAACAAGCCGTCGGAATCATCATGGGTGCAAACATTGGTACAACGGTCACGGCTTTTCTTATAGGTTTAAAAGTTGAAAACTTTGCCCTTCATATTATTTTTATAGGAGCTATGATGGTTTTGTTTGCCAAACGTAAACGCACTTCCTATCTTGGGCAAACCATTCTCGGTTTCGGCATTATGTTTTACGGGTTAAAAACAATGGGCGATGAGCTAAAATTGCTCAAAGACGTCGCTATGTTTACGGATTTGACCAAAGAGATGTCAACCCACCCATTCTTGGCTTTATTCAGCGGTGTCATCATGACTTCACTGATACAGTCTTCTTCTGCTATGATCGGCATCATTCAGAAAATCTATGAAGCCGGCGGTATGTCGTTGGAAGCTGCTCTGCCTTTTATCTTTGGATCGAATATCGGTACGACGGTCACCGCGATCATGGCTGCTTTGGGCGGCTCACTAGCCGCAAAACGCGCCGCCGGTATACACACTTTGTTCAACGTGCTTGGAACGATCATTGCAATGGTGCTGCTAAGGCAGTTTATACAGCTTGACAGATTTCTGGGTGAGTATTTCCAATTGAATTCAATGATGCAGATCGCAGTTGCGCATATCATCTTCAACGTTGTTGCAACGTTGGCTTTCTATCCTTTTATCAAATGGCTGGTCATTCTTATTCGTAAAATCTTACCCGGGGATGAACCGGATCGACGCGAAGTGGATATTTCCTCCATGGACACAGAAATTATCAGTCGTCTGCCTTCAGCAGCACTTCAAATCTCTAAAAATGTCACATTAAAAATGGGAGACATTGCTCTTGAAGCATTTGAAGATACACGCAAATACTTACTTAAGGGC
>JANJWY010000122.1 GCA_024709285.1 Erysipelotrichaceae bacterium | reverse complement strand
GATTTGGTTATTTATGGCATACTAAAAGACGAATTTTTGATCAAATGACTGCCGAAAGGCAGTTTTTTAGTAAAAAAAAGAAAATATTTAATGTTATATTAATAAATTGTATGCAATACTATTGCAAACGACAAAAAGGTGTGTTATATTAAGTTCAACTTAGTCACAGAAGTGACCCAGGAGGAAATTATGAAGAAGATTATAAGCTTAATTCTAGCCCTCTTCCTATTTGCAGGCATTAACGTCCTAGCAGTAGATCAAGACATTGTAGATATCGCATCCGGTAATCCGGATTTCAGCATTCTTGTTGCCGCATTGCAGGAAGCCGAACTTGTTGAAACCCTTCAAGGGGAAGGACCTTTCACAGTATTTGCTCCGACCGACGCAGCATTTGCAGCTTTGCTTGCTGACCTTGGTGTAAGCGCATCCTACTTGCTTAACCATCCTCAACTTGCAGAAATCCTTACTTACCACGTTGTCGCCGGTAAAGTAATGAGTACCGATCTGGTTGACGGTATGACTCCTGCTACTGTCAATGGCGAAACGATTACCATCGATTTGGATGGCGGCGTTAAAGTCAATGATGCTAATGTAACAGCAGCTGACATCGAAGCTACCAATGGTGTAATTCATGTCATCGACAAAGTATTGATTCCTTCTGATTTCGTATTATACCCGACAGTCGTAGACATCGCTGTAAACAATGCAGGCTTTTCAACGCTGGTAGCCGCTTTGACAAAAGCTAACTTGGTTGGCGCACTTCAAGGTGACGGTCCCTTTACAGTATTTGCTCCGACAGATGCCGCATTCGCTGCTCTGTTAGCTGACTTAGGCGTAAGTGCTGAATATTTATTAAATCACCCGCAATTAGCCGAAATCCTTACTTACCATGTTGTTTCCGGTAAAGTAATGAGCACGGATTTGGTTGACGGTATGACACCGGCAACATTGAATGGCGAAACGATTACCGTTGATTTGGATGGCGGCGTCATGATCAACAATGCAAACGTTACGGCTGCTGATTTAGAAGCTGGCAACGGCGTCGTTCATGTAATTGACAAAGTATTGATTCCTTCCGACTTCGTTTTATACCCGACAGTTGTTGACATCGCTCTAAACAATCCTGATTTCTCAATCTTGGTTGCTGCATTGCAAAAAGCCGGTTTAGTAGAAGCTTTGTTGGGTGACGGTCCGTTTACAGTATTCGCACCGACTAACGCAGCTTTCGAAGACCTGCTTGAAGCATTAGGCATTACTGCTGAAGAATTACTGGCTCAACCGGATCTTGCAAAAGTATTGCTGTTCCACGTTATTTCCGGAAAAGTAATGAGCACAGATTTGACAGATGGCTTGATGGCTGCAACATTGAATGGCGAAGAAGTTACCTTTACTGAAGGTTCCTGGTTTGTCCAAGATGCTGAAATCATTGCTGTAGATATCGAAGCTGGCAACGGTGTTGTACACGTAATCAACAAAGTTATCGTTCCTGCTAACTTCACCTATGTACCAATCGATGATGGTAACGGATTACCGGATACCAGCGACAATAACGCTCTTGGCTTCGCATTGATCGCTTTGATGGCTGGCTTAGGCTTGGCTGTTGTAAGTTCGAAAAAACGCTTAGCAAAACAATCGTAATTTGACTAAGGGCATCAGATGATGCCCTTTTTTAAGAAAGAGGGATAACCCATGGCTATTGAAAGCGCAAAGTTTAAATTGATTAAAAAAGAAAAGGACTTTGAAGTCCGGTTGTATGAGGAAATATCGTTGGCGATGAGCAAGGAAAATGACTTTCGCGGGTATAGCGGTTTCAATGAAGCCTTTGACTATATCAGCGGATCAAATGATCAAAATCGCAAAATTTCAATGACGACTCCGGTTATCAATGATCTGAATCAAGATTCCATGACCATGGCCTTTGTGATGCCTTCGGATATCCCTTTTGAAAGTTTACCCAAGCCCCGAAGCAATCGGCTGTCCATGATCAAAAAAGAGAACATGGCTTTTGCCTCGATTCGCTTCTCAGGAACCGTCTGTCCGACGCTTTTAGAGAAAAAGAAAAGGGAACTGTCGGAGTGGATGGCTGCCAATGATCTGATCCCTGGATCCGTCATCTGGCTGGCACGTTACAATCCTCCCTTTATTCCCGGTTTTCTAAAGCATAATGAAGTACTTATTTCGATTGAAAATAGTACGATTTTAACAGATAAGAACGGTCATATTTAACGGCCAACTGATTCAGATAAGATTTCAAATCAGATAAAGACACACTCCCGGATGAATAATCCTGGAGTTTTTTTTCAAATTCCGCTTTCTCTTGGGGTTGGGCAACCTTCTTAAAATAACCCCAGACATGCTGAAGGGCATTGACGGCATGTCCCGGATTTTCCTCCATGTTCAAGGCAAGTTCGATCAACCGCAAAAACTCATCGCGTGAATAACCGACCTTCACGGTTAACAGAAGTCGGATTTCATTATAAAGCTGCGGACTTTTTTCAAGTACCGCATATTTCAGTTTGCTCCACTCCTGTTCGATTTTTTTAATAGGTATATTTTTATTTTGAAGACTGGCTTTAACTTGGGTAAGGATTTCGTTATTCATAGAAACTCGCTTTCAATCAGAGATTACTCTTTCGATTATCATAACATAGAAATCGCAGTTTGTAAGTGAGTAAAAACCAGTGATTGACAAGGTGTGATATAATACGTGAGTATATAAGGAAAGAATGAGAAATCTTATGAAATCAACCTTTGAAAGCTTTGGATTGAGCGAGCAAATCCAACGTTCCATCGAATTGCTCGGATATCATCAGCCCACAGAAGTTCAATCGGTTTTGATTGAATCAATGATTGAGGGCAATGATGTCGTCATACAATCGCAGACAGGCAGCGGTAAAACCGCAGCTTTTGCCATACCGATTTGCGACACCATCGATTTTGATCAAAACAAGCCGCAGGCACTGATCATCGCTCCAACCAGGGAACTGGCTTTGCAAATAAAAGAAGATGTGTTTCATATCGGACGCTTCAAACGCGTTAAAGTGTCCGTACTTTTCGGCAAATTCCCTTATGAAGTTCAGGTCAAAGAATTAAAACAAAAAACGCACATCGTCGTCGGGACACCGGGGCGAATCCTTGACCATATCAAACGCGGCACCTTGGATGTATCAGAATTGAAATACCTGATCATCGATGAAGCTGATGAAATGTTTAAACTGGGATTTCTGGTCGAGATGAATCAGATCATTAAAAAGCTGCCGGTCAAACGTCAGACCGTCCTTCTTTCCGCAACCATTCCGGATCAGATTCAGGATCTGATTTCGTTTGCGGTAAGAAACCCGAAGTTTATCAAAATCGATGAAGAGAGCAATGTGCTTGATCGCATCACTCAATATAAATTATCTGTGGTTGAACCGGCTAAACTTCGTCTTACTCGTGAGATACTGATGACTTTGCAACCGGACAGCTGCATGATTTTCTGTAATCTGAAAGTGACCGTTGATGACATATATGATTATTTTTCGGATATGAAGTTTCCGATTCAGCGGTTGCATGGCGGGATGGAACAAAATGACCGCACTCAAATCATCAAAGCGTTTAAACAGGGGACATTTCGCTTCTTGGTCGCTACCGATGTTGCGGCACGCGGATTGGATATCGATCAGGTATCACTGATCATCAATTTTGATATTCCATTGGAAGCCGAAATCTATGTTCATAGGATCGGTCGGACCGGGCGTTTTGACCAAAAGGGAAAAGCCATTACCTTTGTTACTTCCAATCAAGGCCGTTTCTTGCGTAACATTGAGGACTTTACCAATGTTTCCATGGAAACTTTCGTGCTGCCGGATAAGGAAACATTGCAAAATGAGCATGCAGAAAGCGCACGTCAGATCCGGGAGAAAAAGATCGTTAAGAAGGTCAAAGGAGAGCAGTTGAATGAGGGCATCACTGCCTTGCAGATCCGGGCGGGCAAACAGTCAAAAATCCGGCCGACCGATATCGTCGGTGCCATTTGTTCGATTGAGAATGTCAGTGCTGAGGACATCGGTGTCATCAACATTGGTGAGCTGTTCAGTGATGTTGAAATTCTCAACGAAAAAGGGATGCTGGTTTTAGAACAGCTTCAAAAACTTCCTGTTAAAGGGAAGTTGAGAAAAGTCATAAAAATAAAGAAATAGTGCGATGAAACGCACTATTTTTTGATTTTTGCCAGCAGTCTCGGCAGTTTCGGATGACTCATGACCGAATAGTAGCCGATTTTGTAAATCTGATCGAAGTGACTGACATCAAGAATGTTAAACTCTGTCAAACCATGAGGTTCAATGAGCAAATCACATTTTCTCTTCATTTCTCTGCTTAACGAACTGATGCTTAACTCAAATGTCCGCACCGCAATATCATGCAAGTTTTCAATTTTAGTGACTCTCTGGGTCGCCATGACATCGACCGCAATAATGATATCACAGTCCTTTAACAATGGCTTTATAGGAAGATTGTCAAGAACACCGCCGTCCGTGTATTTCTGTCCGTTGATTTCTA
>JANJWY010000095.1 GCA_024709285.1 Erysipelotrichaceae bacterium | reverse complement strand
TCAAGCAGATGTTTTAATGTGATTTCCATACTTTTTCTCCCATATTTGACGTTTGTTTGTAAGATAATACAAATGTAACCGCTTCGTTTTGTGAAGTCTTGATGAATACAATTATAACGCATTGTTTTACACTTTACATGTAAATGATAGGAGGAGACATGAAAATCTGGGTTAAAAGTGACTGGAATGGATTCTTTGGTTTGTTTAGCAACAATTTAACCAATCTTTTAGTCATGGCGAGTTTGCTTTCAGTGGTCGTTGGGTTACCCTTTGATCTTGTGTACGGTCGTATTCTTCCCGCTGTCGGATTGTCGATTTTCTTAGCCAGTGCGTACTACACAAAAATGGCGATGGCACTTGCTAAAAAAACAGGGCGAGATGATGTGACGGCACTGCCATCAGGATCCAGTGTTCCCCACATGTTTCTTATTGTATTTTTGATTATCGGACCCGTCTTTTGGAGTACAGGGGATGCAACATTGGCGTGGTCAGCCGGTTTGGTTTGGTGCTTGGTTGAGGGGCTTATTGAACTTCTTGGATCATTGATCGGTGTTAAGATGCGCCAATGGATTCCGCGGGCAGCCATGCTGGGATCACTTGCAGGTGTTTCCTTAACATTTATTGCACTTAATCCGGCGTTCAGTATCTTTGCATTGCCTTACATCGGACTTGTATCTCTTGCTATTGTTTTATTGGGATTTATCGGAAAAGTAAAAATGCCTTACAATATTCCGACAGGATTGGTGGCCATCGTGGTTGCGGTCATTCTGGGTTGGAGTACAGGCGTAATGCAACTGGATGTTCTTCTGGCTTCATTTGAAGGGTTGGCATTCAATGTTCCGATACCATCCTTCATGAGGTATGTTAACGGATTTACTAGTGCGGCCCCATTTCTTATTGCGGCCATCCCGCTGGGAATCTATAACTTCATTGAAACCATCGATAACTGTGAAAGTGCGGCAGCGGCCGGGGATGAATACAACACTCGGGAAGCTCTGGTTGCCGATGGTGTCACGTCGATTTTGGCAAGTTTGTTTGGCAGCCCGTTTCCAACGGCTATCTTCATCGGACATCCGGGTTGGAAAGAAGCAGGAGCACGAATCGGATACTCCGTGGCCTCCGGCTTTGGCGTTTTGATTCTGACGACATTGGGCATTATTTCCGTTTTACTGAACATCATTCCTGTTGTCGGCGTTCTTCCGATCTTGCTTTATATCGGACTAGTGATTACTTCGCAAGCGTTCAGTGCCAACGAGCATAAATATGCGCCTGCGGTGGTCATGGCCATTGTTCCTTCTTTGGCTGACTGGACGCGCAATGCGGTGGATATTGCTTTGAGCAGTGCCAACACCAGTGCCTTGGATGTGGGATATCAACTCCTTAACATCAGCGGATTAAACTATGAAGGACTATTCGTTTTAGGTCAGGGGGCTATCATTGTAGGTATGGTATTAGGCAGTTTAACCGTATTTATCATTGATCATCGCTTCAAAGCTGCAAGCATCACCGCGTTGCTGGCAGGTGCCTTATCCTTCTTTGGGATTATTCACAGTGCGGGGGTAGGATTGAATATGCATCCTACGATGAGTTTAGGATATTTAGGAGTCAGTGTGATCCTGTATCTATATGAAGTATTCAATAAAAAGGAGAGTAAAGCATGAGAAAGTATGTTGTGGATGCGAAACCCTTCGCATTCGACTTTGATTTAGAAAAGACCGCATTGCTCGTCATTGATATGCAACGGGATTTTTGTGCCCGTGGCGGCTTTGGTGAAGCATTAGGCAATGATGTCACTCCGACCATGAGCATCATTCCTACGGTAAAAACGATTTTGGATGCTGCCCGGGCAAAAGGGATGTTTGTGATCCATACCCGTGAAGGACATCGTCCGGATATGAGCGACTGTCCGCCAGCCAAACTCCGCCGCTCAAAAGCGATCGGTGAAGACGGACCTATGGGACGCATTTTGATTCGCGGAGAAGTCGGTCATGACATCGTGGAGGAGTTAAAGCCGTTGGATGGAGAGCCTGTGATTGATAAGCCGGGGAAAGGTTCTTTCTATAAGACAGACCTAGAACTCATCCTTCAAAACAAAGGCATCGAAAGTCTGATTGTCTGTGGCGTCACAACGCATGTATGTGTGCACACCACGATCCGCGAAGCCAATGACAGAGGTTATGAATGTTTAATGATGGAAGATGGTACGGCTGCCTTTGATCCGGCCGATCAGGAAGCTGCCATCCGCATGATCAATCAGCAGGGTGGTATCTTTGGTTGGACCACCACATCGGATCATTTACTTAAAGTTTTAAAATAAAGAGGAAAGAAATATGAACTATAAATCAGGAGCAAAATGGTGGGTTAAGGGAGACCTGAATGGTTTCTTCGGCCTGTTTTCCAACGTTTTAACCAACTTCTTAGCCGCTATCGGGCTATTGCTTGTCATCGGCATGCCAAACAACATGGTATTTAGTAACATCGTTCCCGCCACTGCGGTAATTGTCGGGTTTGGCGGCATTCTGCTAGCCATTCAAGCCAAGCGCTTATCTATTAAAACAGGTAACATGGAAGTTACCGCCATGCCTTACGGGCTGAGTGTTCCTCACTATTTCGCCGTTGCCTTTGGGGTCATCGGTGTTGTGTATGGAGCCACTCAAGACTGGCAAGTCGCCTTAGCGACCGGTCTGGCATGGAACATGGTTCAAGGTATCATCATGACCGTTGGGGCTGTAATTGGTCCTTGGATTAATAAATATATCCCTCGCAGTGCCATGTTGGGTTCATTGGCAGGATTAGCCATCACTTACATTGCGATGAATCCTATTGGCGCAGTATTTACGACGCCTTATATCGGACTGCTTTCCTTTGCGATTATCTTGGTCGGTTGGTTAGCACTTAAGAAAATGCCTTTCAATATTCCGGCAGGTGCCTTTGCGATTATTGTGGGAACACTCTTGGCATGGGCTACGGGATATATGAATCCGCAAAGTGTAACGGATTCTTTATCCGGATTTGGCATAGCTTTACCGGGATTCTTCGGTAATTTGATGATCACAGGATTTGCGACTATTGCTCCATTTTTACCGGCAGCAATTCCGCTTGCGATTTATGACTTCTTAGAATCATTGGATAACTTGGAATCGGCAGCTGCTGCCGGTGAACATTACAACATCACTCGTGCCATGCTTATTCCGGGTGTATTGACTATGGTTGGTGCAGTGTTAGGTTCGCCATTCCCGACGATTATTTATATCGGACATCCTGGATGGAAGAGCACTGGAGCGCGTATCGGTTACTCTTGGGTTACCGGGGTTGCGGTTTTAGTCTTAGCCTTTACAGGACTCATGCAGTTTATCTTAAGTTTAATTCCGCTGGTGGCCTTACTTCCGATTTTGGTTTATATCGGTATGGTCATTACGGCTCAAGCATTCGCAGTTACAGAAAAACGTCATATGCCTGCGGTGGCCTTATCCTTCTTACCGCTTATAGCAGGATTTGTGGTCTTAAAGATCAACTCAACCATCAATGCGCTTGGGGCTGTGAAAGATTATGCGGCATTGAATGCCAGTGGGGTACCTCTTCTTGGATGGGAACGCCTGGCTGGCGGGGATATCTTAGTGGGTATGCTGATCTGTTCAATTGCCATCTATGTCATTGACCGTAAGTTTATGCGTGCGGCTGTGTACTCATTGATTACCGGTGGTTTGGCTTACTTTGGATTTGTGCATGCATTGGAAATCAAAGTAGGCGCAGCACCCGAAGTGGCTTTGGGATATGGGGTTATGGCCTTGGTGTTCATTCTGATGAGTTTCTTGAAGGATCCTAAAGAAGAAAGCACGACGGAGAAAGCATAAGCAAACTGAATCTGAGGAAGCTTTAAGTATTCCTATGTAGTGTGTAGTCAGACATAATTTTAGATAGTAAACAGAAGTATTAAAGAGGACTTTACGGATATGTAAAGTCCTTTCTTTATCCATAGTCTATTTATAAAACTGTAGGGACAAATGCTTATATTGACAATTAGATAATGTGCTACAGGTCATGAATATAAAGAAAAGATGAGCTAATTTCAAGAGAAAAACACGTCTAATGAAAAATTTTGGATTGTACTCTGCAAACCTGTTTATATTGAATTAAGTTATCGTATATGATAACATTGGTTTAGATGAGGAGGAACTCATTGTCATACAATGTTGAGTTTTATCAGAAAGAAAACGGGGAAGTTCCGGTAAAAGTATTTCTTGAATCATTGCCTGTAAAGTTGGGAGCAAAGACATTACGAGAAATTGAACTCTTAAAAAAACATGGGTTTGACCTCAAAGAACCACATACAAAACCGATCAAAGGGAAGGTTAATAAAGGAATATATGAATTGCGAATAAAGTTCTCCACAGATATCTGCAGAGTATTCTATTTCGTTTATTCGGGAAGTACATTTATCTTATTGCATGGTTTTGTGAAGAAAACCATCAAAACTCCCGCTGGTGAAATCGACAGAGCAAGGAAATATAAAGAGGACTATGAAAGAAGGTGCAATAGTGAGCAATAAAAATGCTAAAGTAAAACATGCAGGAATCAAGTTTGATGAAGTCAAAGCACAACTCTTGCAGGACAGTGAATTCGAAGAAGAGTATAATAAACTTCAGCCTAGATACGAGTTGATTTCTCAGATCATTGAGGCAAGAAAAAGCTTGAAAATAACTCAAGAAGAACTGGCAAAAAAATCCGGAACCAAGAAGTCAAACATTTCGAGGCTTGAAAGCGGTTCTTATAATCCTTCATTGGACTTTCTTATTAAAATT
>JANJWY010000070.1 GCA_024709285.1 Erysipelotrichaceae bacterium | reverse complement strand
AACCGTAGAATACGACCAACTTATCCGGCATTTTTTGTTTCATCATTGCCATTTGTTTGGTAAGATGAAGTACCAGAAATCCTCCCGCAGAACGTCCAAAAAGGATGTAATCTTCTGATAAATTCAACTCTTTGCAATTGTGTTGATACCAGATCAACTGCTTTTCCACAAAATCCATGATCTGAGATAATGTCATTTCCGGTGCTTTGGGATAATCCATACAGAGCAAATCATATCCGGCAGTTGTCAGTGCTTTGATGGCATATGCAGGAAGGTCATCTCTTGATCCAAAGATGAACCCTCCGCCATGATAATATACGATCGTTTTGCAAATACGCGGACTCATCGCCCTGTGCAAGGAGGCTTGATGAAGAAAACCGTTTACTTCAAGCTCGATCGTTTCCATAAACAATTACTCTACAACTGTGCCGGCACGAACCGATAGGACCGGTTGACTTTGATAGGCAATGACTTCATTGACCGACAAGGCATCGAGCACTGTAATATCCGCCGCAGAGCCAATCCTAATACCATAATCCTTGACAGAAAGAACTTGCGCTCCGCCATCGGTAATCATTCGAAACACCTGTTCGACTTCTTCCTGTAAGAAAAAACGTTGCAAATAACTTAATAACAGAGCAACCTGCTTAACATCGCCGCTTCCCAGCGGATTGAAAAAATCACGCATGTTGTCACTGGCTAATCCAACAGGAACCCCTGTTTTCAAAACCCTTTTCACCGGTGCAATGTTGCGAGTGGAAATTGCGGTCGGCGCAACCGTCACACTCAACTGTGCTTCTTGAATATACTTCATCGCATCTTCAAGCTCTTCAGGATTCAGTGCACTCAACGTACAAAGATGAATGCCATTGACCTTTCCCTGTAAGTTGTTCTCTACAATTTTCTTAGTTAAATACGGTAGCAGATAATGTTCACGATTACCTGATTCATCCAGATGGAAATCAGCTTCTACTCCATATTTCTTCGCCAGATCCAAGATAAAATCAATATGCTTCTCACCTTCGCCCTTAGCAATCGTATGGCCGCCGACTAAGTCAGCACCCATCTTAAGTGCTTGTTCAAGCAGGACCTCTGTTTGGCCATCCCAGAAAACACCTTCCTGAGCAAAGGCGGCTACTTGAATATGAATCAGTTTCTCATATTTCTTCTTTAATTTTAACAGCGCTTCAATTCCTTTTAAACCGACACTGCCATCAACATCGACATTGGTACGCCAATGCAAGGTACCGGCTTTGATGGCTCTGTTAATCATCTTTTCAGCACGGATAGTAATATCCTCAACCGTGAAGTTCTTCTTCATTTCATAGGTCAAAGCACCTTTTTGAGGACCCGTGCCTTCTTGATACGGTTGTTGCTCATTTAATAAACACTTATCTAAATGTGTATGACAGTCGACAAACCCCGGAATCGTGATTCGCTTTTTTGCATCGAAAACGACCTTGGCATCGCCATATATCTTATTATCAATATCAACAATGACGCCGTCATTGACCGCAATGTCTACGATTGCGCCATTGACGTTGGCCATTCGGATCAAAACGTCTAACATACTAATCCGCCTTAACGATTGCGGCAACAAGATTTGCGCCTAATGGACCTTGATGCTCATAACCCGCCGATGCCAAAATCATGGTATCTCCGATCATTGCTCCAACGATAGCATTAATCACTGCTTTAGCAATGATTCCTTGATATCCGGCTAAAAAGTCCGATTTCATTGTCGTACGACGGCCACGAATCGATCCCATGGCATCCGCACCGGCATTGATGAATACTGTCGCAATTCGATCGCGTTGATCCTGCGGTATCACTTCATCAAAAACCAAACCTGCTGCTTTGAATGCAGCCTTAGCACCTTCGACATCCAATGTATCCTTCATGACACCTGAACCGATTTTATACTTACTGACCGAAGTTTTTGAGTTACCCATAACGATGACTTTGCTTGCGACTTGCTCATTGCCGGCGGATGTCGATGCAACTTTTGAATAAAGATTCCAATTGGAGCAAATGGCTTCATCGGTAACATCCTCATCCTTAATTTCGCCTAACGCAAGTGCAACACCCAACGCAGAAGCCCCTTTGGACTTCGCTCCGGCATCCGCAAAATTGGTTGAAACGACTTTTTTGCCACGACTGACGGCATCAGCCACACGGGCAGCCGTCAGGTTTGGACACTTCACTTCGACGCAATGAACATCCGCGATATCCTCGATACCGGCTTCTGCCATCGCTTTTCTTACCGCATCCGCAACCAATAATACATGCGTACGCGTACCATATTCCTCCGGTAATAATACCCGAGTTAATTGAATTCCCAACGACAACCGCTTTTCAGTTACTTCAACCGCTTCCACTTCCCTACGTGTAAATACGGTGTAATGCGGACTCATCAAGCCGCCTGTCAACCCGATCATCAGCATCGGTATCTGATCAGCCACTTCTTTTCGCGAAACATTCATTTTTTCTGATAGCATCAACTCAAAGCTAAGTGCACTGTACCCGCGGGCATAACCATCCCCTTCGGTTTGAGCAATGATTGCACATATTTCCTTAGTATCCACGGTGCCATCATCAATGAGTTTTGCGAGGTGGGATACATCATCCGGTCCTGCCATCGGCAGGCGATATACATTAAAATCTTTCATGTCATTCCTCCATTAGTTTATATAGTGTTTTTATTGCTTCTTTAAACATGGGCATAGGTGCACGCGCAACTCCCGCACCAACCATACCGCCACCGGCCTTCTTACTTGCAATCGCCGTATTGATGACTGGAAGGCTGCCCGTTTCTATTACTTTTACGATATCAATGCCAAGAGGTGATCCTCTGAAATCCAGATTCGGAACCGCAAACATCGCACTTTCACCCAAACAGATATCATACATTTCCTTGGTGTAATTTAATGCATCAGCAACCGTTCCAGCGCCTAAAAACTTGACGATGGCCGGTGCGGCTGCCATCGCAAACCCTCCGACTCCCCCCGTTTCCATGATTGCACTGTCACCAATGTCCGGATTGGCATCTTCCTCGGTATATCCCGGGAAATAAAGACCGACTACCTGTGCCGCTGGTGCAATAAACCATTGATCACCCAAACCACTGACTCGGATACCGATGTTGACCCCATTACGAGCCATCGCCGTAACCAGCGTTGAATACGGGATGTTGTTGGCCGCATCTGCCGAAGCTTTCATCGCAGCCATAGCGAAGTTCAGGAAAAACTGATCGTTGTTCGTCGTTAGAAAACGGGCGATTTCCGGTAATACCGTCATATCAGCACTTTTTGTCAGGGCTGTCATAATCGTCTTCAAAAAGATCGAGGTTGAGGAGTTGTTGCGCATATGAAGTTCATCACCCATATTCAACGCTTGTGAAATCAGAACTTTCAAATTGACGGGTTCGATTTCAACCACTTTCTTCATTACCGGAGCCAATATATTTTCTATCCACTTCAGACGGCGGACCGTGTTTTCACCAAATGCCCCAAAGCGAGCCACATCTCCAGCCCCTTCATTAAACGTCGAATAGGCCATGTTGCCATTTTCCGTGTTTTTAACACATAGCAAAGGCATGGAATAAGATATGACACCGGTCATGGGACCGACGCATCCATAATGATGACACGGTTCAAAGTGAATGCGCGACTTAGCCAGTTCTATGGCTTGATCATCCGTTTCAGCAAGACCTTCATATTTCAATGCTGCTACCACAGCTCCTTGCATCGGAACACACATGTCTTTAAATTCTATGGGTGGACCTGCATGAAGAAGTGTGTAGCGATCCAGATTTACTGCTTCATGTGCTGATTTTACATCGACCCATACTGGTGAAGCAGAATCAAGCTTGGCAAACGCCCTTTTATTTGCCTCTGCCACACGCGGATCACCGGTAAGTGCATCAACGATTTTGATTAATTCCGGATCACCTTGGGCACGCGGCTTCCACTCAACATGAGCAGATTCCACATTCTGCTGTTGCAATGTCGTATAAAACTGCTCAAGTCCGACATTGAGAACATTTAACCTCGATCCGAATAAACTATTTACTGAACTCAAAATACCACCTGCTTTCTATCAATCATTCGACAGGACGGGTAAACCTGTTCATGCCAATATCTTTTTTAATCTCTCTTAAGTACATTCTCCGGAAATACGGATGTTGTTGTTCAAGTCGGACAAAGGCTTCCTTGGTGGTTGCCGATAATTTTTCCGATATTTCCACAGCTTCATTGATAAGAGACTGCTCATCCACCAACACGGACTTTCCATCTTTAACAACCGTAACACCATCCACCATGACCCGGACAATATTTTGACCGGTTTCCATATAAACCAACTGTGTCATGATATCGCGAATGGGCTGCCAAAGAATGTTATTTGTATTGATAAACACCAAATCCGCCGCATAACCGATATCGATTTTTCCAATGTCATTTCGCATCATGACCCGCGAACCGTTATCATAACACATTTGAAGCGACTGCTTTGCGGACAGCCAATCATCATAATCCGGTTGTGCCAGATTGTGCAAGTCAGCCGTCAAGCGAATTTTTTCAAGCATGTTCAAATTCCCGGAATTACCGCCATCGGTACCGATAGCTACTTTATTGCCGTTTTTGACCAATTGATCGACCGGAGCAACACCACTTCCCAAATGCAAGGAAGAACTTGGACAATGGACGATGTTTACCTGATTTTTACGTACAAGTTCTCTTTCATAATCTGTGACCCATATATAATGGACAAAACTTGTCTTGGGATTAAGAAGTCCCAAATCATCAATATACTCAATCAACCCTTTGCCATAGCGGTTATAAGAGGCAATGGCCTGCGTTTTGGTTTCAAGAATGTGTGTATGCCATCCACAGTCATGCTCTTTGACGAATTTGGCTGTCATTTCCATCAAATCATGGCTGCACCGCTGAGGA
>JANJWY010000059.1 GCA_024709285.1 Erysipelotrichaceae bacterium | reverse complement strand
TCTCAACGCTGTCCGCTTCCAAAATCTGTATATCATTCATTGCTTCTTTCAACAAAAATTTCAGTTCACTTCGAGCGATACGCTCATCATCTACAATCAAAATTCGCATATCATACGCCTGCTTTCGGAATAAGCATCGATATCCGTGTTCCCAGAGATGGTTTGCTCTCAATCAACAAACCCGCATTATTGGGGTAAATGCTCTTCAACCGGTGATGTGTATTGGCAAGACCGATCTTGTCTTTATCATGATTACCATTATACAGTTTTTCAACGATGTGCTTTTGAATGCCTCCGCCGTTATCACTGATCGTAATGGCAAGGCCTTCTTTCTTCTCTTCAATTTTGACATCCACGACCAACAGCGGACTCTTCATGCCGTGCTTGATCGCATTTTCAATCAACGGCTGAATGATGAAATTCGGAACCAGAAAATGCAGATCCGGGCTCACATCAATGTTCACTTGAAGACGATCTTCAAATCGTGCTTTTTCGATTTCCAGATAAGAAAGCACATGCTCGATTTCCTCATGAATATCGACCATTTCTTTATGTGTGGATAATGTATTTCGAAAGTATGAAGACAGCGCTAACAGCAATGTGCGGGCACGATCGGGATTTTCCCGGCAATAAGCACTGATCGTATTGAGCGCATTAAACAGAAAATGAGGATTGATTTGATACTGCAAGGCACGTAACTCCGCTTTTTCCAACAGTTTCTTCTGATTGTCGATTTCAGAAAGTTCTAACTGCGAGGAAAACAGACTGCTCAAACCGTTGATGAATTCCCGGTCAGCCTCATGTTTTTCCTTGAATTTATTGTCGCAAATCGCAAGGGTGCCGATGACCTGTTCGCTGCGCATCAACGGAGCAATCAATACGCGTTTAAAGGTTTGATTCATCTGATACTTATGCAGATCTTCTTCATTTAACATGATCGTCTTCTTCTTGATCATACACCGTTGAAATTCATAGTGGAATATGACCGGAAACTGAGGCAGAGTTTCAATATTCTCACCGGCATTGGCCAACACTTTCTCATTGTTGGTTATCAATACCGCGGTAGCATCGATATTTTTATAGATGATGCTTGCACTTTCAGCCATGCTTTCTTCATGATGCATACCTTTGCGCAAGTACGGAAGACACATCTGAGCTAAATCGAAAGCCAGTTTCATATGCACGGCCGAGTTTTGATCCAACGACCGTTGAACAGAGTACATACTTTCAAGGAAAATCACGATACCGATGGAATTGAGGATGATCATCGGCAATGCTATGATCCTCACCAGTTCTACAGCATCTGCAAATGGCCGGGCTATCAGAAGGATGATACACATCTGAATGATCTCAGCCACAAACGTCGTTGCGAAAATGATTCTGAATTTGTGTTTGCTTGAGCGGACCCGTTTGTACATAAACCCGCCGATCAATCCTTCAGTGATGGTGGATACAGCACAAGCCAATCCGGTGAAACCGTTTATATCGATGGCATACCGATGCAATCCGGCTAACAATCCGGCAATCGTTCCAACGATCGGACCACCAAGAAAACCGCCGGCAATGACACCGATGACCCGCGTATTGACAATGGCTCCGTTGATCCGTATCCCGGTGTACGTGGCCAATATGCCGATAGAACCAAAGATAAGACCCAAGACGATCTTTTCCCAAGTACGCTTCTGATGTTCAAAAATGGTCTTTCGGAAAAAGGATGCCCGGGGCATCAGATATCCGATGATCATCAATATGGCAATGTTGACAACAAAATTGCTGAGAATGTTAGAAAACATAAATTTCACCTACCAAGTCTATTTTATCATTCTTAAAATGTTTTTAAAGTCACAATTTTCACAAATTCACTACTCTGGCGAATCTTTCAGACATAAGTAAGCAGACAAGATGTCATAAACGGACACCACCGATGGCAAATACACCCGCTCGGTATACTTGTGCGCATCTTTTCCCCAAGGACCGACATTCATCATGGGAACATCCATTCCATCCAGTGCTGACCAGTCAATCCGATTCAGATACTTGTATCCAGGGATCAATCGGCTGATCGCATCAATATCATCTTTTCTTGCTCGGCTGACAAAGCTCAAGTCCGAAATATATGGATAGTAAGGCATGTATTGATATCCCGGCGCACATTTTATCATGTCCCTAACAAGTTTATGATGTTTTTCATTGTTTATATCGAGTGTGTGTGGCGGATAATAGGGCATGGAAAGAAACACGATGATTTGCGCAGATGGATCAGCAGCAACCTGTTCTTTGACCCATCGCAAGGAAAAGTCCCGCTCATCCTCATTATGTAAAGGGATTATTCTGACTGTCGGATCTGTCTTCAATACGTTAACTTTCACATCATTGGATAGTAAGGTGAAGTCTCTTCCCTTTTTCTGACAATAAGTCCGATAGCTTTCCGTGAGTTTGGAGGTTACTTTGACTGAAGCTTTTCTTGCCGCTTCCACAAACATTTCCTCCCATTTTGCAATGCTTCGAGAGATGGTCGTGACATTAAACGTAACTGAAGCTGACTTTGCTGTCTGCACGGAATATTCCTGTTTATCGTCTTTGACTGAAAGAGTAATGGGTGGCACAGTAACGTCAAGTTCATTACTGTCACAATAGGCGGGGTTCATATTTATTTCTTCAATCAGCGCACTGACTAGCTCATTGGCATCAATTCCTTGGTAAGGATCTCCGGCATGCGCCTCTTTTCCCAAACATAAAAACTGGACCAGGATTTTTCCGATGGTACCGCCATACAAAAACCGGCGGTCATCACCGATGAACTGAGGGGATGTATAATCCGTGTCGATTGCTGAAAGGATATCCAGCTGATAATCCGCAGCCATCTGTCTGATCACAGGAATGGAATCAATCATGCCCTTCGAATTGCCTTCCTCATCACAAACAAAGCAAACCAGCAGATTCTTTTCGGCTTCTTGCCGGTTGAAATCACGTAACAGTGTCATCCAGATGGCAATTCCGCTTTTCATGTCCAGTGAACCTCGTCCAAACAGATAATCCGGATTTTCAAGATCAGATAATACTTCTGCATCCCCAAGGATACCTTTCAACTGAAGTTTTAGTTCAATAGGATCATTGGCATAGGGTTTAAGTAATCCATAATCTTCAATAGCCACCGTATCAAAATGACCGATTCCCAACACCGTTTCACTGACTCCCGGTTTCTTTATCAATGCCAAAATCGAATAACGATTCAGAGCATCCTCTTTGACCGGACAAATCCGCAGCCACTCCGGATGCTTTCGGAAAACATCAAAATCCGATAACATCGCCATGATCTTATCGGCCATCACTCTTTCACCATCGCTCATAACGACTGAACGCGTCGAAACCAACTCTGTGATTAGTTCTCTGAATTGGCTTGCTATGTCCTTATTCATCATATTTATTTTGGATCCGCAAAAATTTGTACCCAGTATATCCTGCCGTCTTTATCTTTAGCGATACCGATACCGATTTGGGTATATCCATCTTTTAAAATATTCGCACGATGGCCTTCGGAATTCATCCAGCCATTGACAACCGCGGCCGCCGAGTTAAACCCTGCCGCCAGGTTTTCTCCCATCAAGTGAAATGCATAGGTATCATTGAATACAGTGAAAAATTTCGAACCATCGGGACGGGTATGTGAAAAACTTTGAATGATTTCTTCTGCACGGATCATTGCACCATCCTCAAGAACATTATTATAAGTCAGTGCCGGCAATCCGGCATAAATTCTTTCTTGATTTGTCAGTTTGAACACTTCTTTAATCAGTCTTTCGATATCAAATGAACTGATGACGCGAATCGTGGTGGATGCAGAAACAGAATTTGCCAAATTTCTGACAGTCACGGTTGCCGTTCCGACGGCTTTAGCCGTTACTTTACCTGAAGTTGAAACTGTCAATATGGAAGGATCACTGCTGATATACTCAATATTCTCGTTGGCATTGGCCGGGGTTTTAACAATAGTCAGTTGCAGATAAGTCGCAATCTCCATGCTCGTTGATGCTGATGTAAAACTTAAAGACTGAAGCTTTATCAACTCTGCTTTTTTTAGTACTTCCAGTACAAAAGAAACGGATTTCCCTTCTGCGGTTGCTTTAATCGTCACCTTTCCAGGGTTTATGGCGTTGATGACACCATTCTTATCAATAGTTGCAATCAATGCATCTGAAGTAGAATAAGTTGTCGGGTGCGCCCATCTACCAGTATCTCTACGCAATGGACGCCTGCCGCGGCGATTATCTGTTCCATGTCGACTCCGACATGCTGTTCTACCGCGCCGGCGAGCGCTCATGGATATACGAC
>JANJWY010000046.1 GCA_024709285.1 Erysipelotrichaceae bacterium | reverse complement strand
AATTTTCCCTTCGCGGAATTCTTCCGGTGTGCGGACATCTACGACCAAGATGGATGAATCAGCTTTAAGCATTTGATAGGCTTCAGCCTGATTTAGACGGTTACTTCCCTTTAAAAAATTGAACATGGTTTTTCCTCTTTCTGAAAGGAGTTTTATGGCATGAAAACTCACGAAAACCTGGTATCTACGTATTTTCCGATCACTGCCAATTGCAGTGGCGAACATATTCAGTTGATCCGCAATACAGCACTGATCAAAAGATTCCGTAAGGATGAAACGATTTTGCACGGTGGTAAAGCCTGTTCGGGGTTAGTGGCAGTAGTCAATGGACAGCTGCGGGCATTTATTCAGTCTGCCAATGGCAAGCAAGTCACATTGTATAGGTTGTATAACTACGATGTATGCGTAATGAGTGCTTCGTGTCTTATAAAGAATATGCAATTTGATATTCATCTGACCGCGCAAAGCGACACGACCGTGCTGATTATCCCGACTGCAACCATCGAGCTTATCAATCCGGTCAATCCGTTGTTTCGGCAATTCACCCTGGACTTGCTGGCACAGCGTTTTTCCGACGTGATGTGGACGATGGAACAAATCGCATTTTCTCCGATGCCGGCAAGAATTGCACGGTTTATTTTCGATACAGCTAATCAAAATGATGGCCTGATTGCGAATCTGACACATGATGCCATCGCCAAGGAGTTGGGTAGTGCGCGTGAAGTCATTACCCGCATTCTCAAGTATCTTCAAAGTGAAGGGATCATTCAAATGTATCGGGGAAAAATAAGAATTACCGATTTAGCTAAGCTTGAAGAGTTGACTCAGCAGTTATCTGACTAAATCCAACAGTATTTGCTTATTGGCAAATCCTATACGGCGCTTATATTCTTTTCCGCCTTTGAAAGCAATGACTGTCGGAATGCTCATGACACCGAATCGTTGAGCTAAGGCAGGGTATGCATCTACATCCAGTTTAGCGATTTTGATTTCGTTTTGCTGATAAGCGATTTCTTCAAGGATGGGAGATATCATTTTGCACGGTCCGCACCAATCCGCATAAAAATCGACGATGACCGGACGATTGCTCTGTAATACTTCTTGAACAAAGTTTTCTTCATTGATTTTTGCTATTTTCATAGTTTCCTCCTTGCCTACTTAAGTCTACACAAACAAAAAGCAGACGTCTGTGATATTGTCACAGTTACGCCTGCTTTTTTTACATCTCAAATAAAGGCTGATTATATGATAACTTCAAATGTTCATAAGCTTTCGATGTCGCAACTCTGCCGCGTGCTGTGCGATTGATAAATCCGATCTGAATAAGATAAGGTTCATAAACATCTTCCAACGTCATCGGCTCCTCAGAAATACTGCTGGCCAAAGCATCCAATCCGACCGGACCGCCCTTGAATCGCTCAATGATACCTCTAAGATAGCGGATGTCCACTTCGTCAAGACCCAAGTCATCGACCTTCAAACGATCCAGAGCGATCTTGGTAATATCCAGATTGATCATATTTTCATTATAGACTTGCGCAAAATCACGGATCCTTCGAAACAGCCGGTTGGCAATTCGCGGTGTACCTCGCGAACGCTTAGCAATTTCGACAATGGCATCCTGACTGATTGCTGTTTCTAAAACACGGGAAGTACGTGCGACGATTTGCGCTAACTCATCTGCTGAGTAGTATTCCAGTTTGGAAACGATTCCGAATCGATCGCGTAAAGGAGCGGTTAAATCACCGGCACGGGTCGTTGCCCCGACCAAAGTAAATGGAGGCAGTTCTAAGCGAATCGATCGGGTCGAAGCATCTTTTCCTACCACGATATCGATACAGTAATCTTCCATTGCCGGATAAAGCACTTCTTCCACAGCTTTTGGCAAACGATGGATTTCATCGATGAATAAGACGTCTCCGGCTTCAAGACCGCTCAAAATAGCCGCCAAATCTCCCCCTCGTTCGATACTGGGCCCACTGGTAATTCGGATACTGGTATTCATCTCGTGCGAGAGAATGTGTGCTAAGGTAGTCTTGCCTAGTCCCGGAGGGCCATAAAGCAATACATGATCCAATGCTTCATTGCGTCCTTTCGCTGCATGAATAAAAACTCTTAAATTATCTTTTAAAGAGGTTTGTCCGACATATTCGTTTAAACTAAACGGACGAAGCGTTGCTTCTTCATCCGTGATACTGACTTCACTGCTTAAAATCCGATCCATCAGATACCTCCTTTGCGTTTAAGTAGAAATTGTAATCCGGCTTTGATCAATTCATCAACACTGCTCAGATTCAAAGATATCAGGTATTTTTCGATTCCGGCAAGTTCAGATGCTTTGTAACCCAATGATTTCAAAGCAGCGATTGCATCTTGGATCTCAACCGAAGCCTTACTATCCTTCTTCTCAGTCTCAATCAGTTTTCCTTTTAAATCAAGCACGATTTGCGATGCCGTTTTAGCACCGATTCCAGGCATGGTTTTTAAGAAAGTTACATCACTGGATTCAATGGCAGAAATGATCCGAACATATGATGAGGCTGTAAGCATATTGAGGGCGGTTTTCGGACCCAATCCCTTCACGGAAAGCAGCTGTTCAAAAAGCCGTAATTCATCCATAGATAAAAACCCGTAAAGACTGATCTCGTCTTCGCGGATGTGCTGATAAGTATAAAGCAAGATTTCTGTATTCAGGCTAAGTACTTCCGGGCGCGGAAATCCAATCCGATATCCGACGCTTTGGGTATCCAGAATAACCCAATCCAAGCCAAAGGCGTGAACTTTTCCTCTTATAAATGCAATCATTTTATCACCGTTATCATTATAGCATACTCAATCACAAAAAAAGATATCCTGAAGGATATCTAGTCGACATAAATAAAGGTAATGTCCATCAATGCAATGACATCGCCATCTTTTGCTCCGGCTTTGCGCAACGCATCGTCGACACCCCACATCCGCAATACTTTTGAAAAGCGGATAAGCTCTTCCTCTGTATCAAGATTGCTTTGCAGATAACGTTTTTCGATGGCTTCCCCATACAAACGCCATTGATGATCACCAATGCGCTCAATTTCAAATGCCGGTCTTTCAGCTTCAAACTTAAACACGACACGGTCTTCATCCGGTTCCATCAGTGAGAATATCGGTGTGACATCAAGCAGGTCGGCAACACGATATAATACCGCATCCAATCCTTCGCGAATCAGAGTGATAGCCTCAAATACCTGTACATCCGGATATGCTTCTTTAAAACGCTTGAGATTCTCTTTCGCATGATCCAAATCCATTTTGTTTGCGACGACGACTTGAGGTCGCTCAAGCAAACGGTATTGATACTGTCCCAGTTCTTCATTGATGATGCGATAATCTTCTACCGGATCACGACCGTCCTGTGCACCCATGTCAACGACGTGAATGATGACCCTGCACCGTTCGATATGACGCAAAAACTGATGTCCCAGACCTTTACCCTGATGGGCACCTTCAATTAATCCCGGTAAATCTGCCAGAACAAATGAGCGTCCGTCATTGATACCCACGACCCCTAGATTCGGCACGATGGTGGTAAAATGGTAATCTGCGATTTCCGGGCGGGCAGCACTGACGACAGATAAGAACGTTGATTTGCCAACGGATGGAAATCCGACAAGTCCGGCATCAGCAAGCAGTTTCAGTTCGACCTGGATTTCCTTTTCCTCACCCGGCTCCCCTTTTTCACAAAAGTCCGGCGCAGGATTACGACTGGTCGCAAAATGCCAGTTGCCGCGTCCCCCGCGTCCGCCACGGGCGATGATAGCACTTTGACCCGGATGAACCAAATCAGCAATTACAGTACCTGTTGATATATCTTTAATGATCGTTCCCTGAGGTACGGCTAAAACATTGTCTTCTCCACGGGCACCAGTCATTTTTTTGGTTTTGCCATTGACTCCGTCATCCGCTTTCAAGTGCTTTTTGTAATGCAAGTCCAACAGCGTAGATTTATGAGTGTCGACAATAAAGACGATATTGCCTCCATTGCCGCCATCACCGCCATAGGGTCCACCCAAAGGGACATATTTTTCCCTGCGGAAAGAGACGATCCCATTACCGCCTGTTCCTGCTTTTATTTTAAGTTTTACTCGATCTATAAACATTTCTTAAACTCCTTTAAAAAAATCCCCGACGGGGATTTTTATGCGTTTGGATAAACTGAAACTTTTGTCTTGTTGCGACCCAAGCGTTCGAATTTCACGATCCCGTCCGTCAAAGCGAACAGCGTATCGTCCCCGCCTCTGCCCACATTGGTTCCAGGGTGAATTTTAGTACCACGTTGGCGATACAAAATTGATCCGGCAAACGTAAATTGTCCATCTGACTTCTTTGCGCCTAAGCGTTTCGAATGAGAATCGCGTCCGTTACGAGTTGAACCGACACCCTTTTTAGAAGCAAACAACTGAATGTCTAATACATATTTCATGGCCTTACACCTCCTGTTTCGTAATTTGAATATATTTGGAATATGAGTACTCTACCGTTTCCAACTGGTAAAGCATTGTTTTAAGTATGTTTTGCTGAGCGACATCAAATCTGACAACTGTGATTTCGATTTTATTGTCATTCAGTTCATCTTTGACCGATCCGGTAGCCATCTTGTCAAGCGAATTAAGTCCACCAACGCCGATAGCACTGACTGCTGCACAAACCAAATCTTTACCTTTGACATCATATTCAGCATGTCCGCTGATACGGATGAAGGTAATCTGATCTTCCTTGGTTTTTTTGACGTGCACCTGAATCATACGATTAAGCCTCGATTGTTTCGACGGTTAATTTCGTATACGGTTGACGATGACCTTGTTTGCGGCGGGTAGAACCTTTTTTCGGCTTGTATTTCACAATGATGATTTTTTTAGCCTTGCCTTGTTTCTCAACTTTAGCGGTTACCTTGGCTCCCTTAATATAGGGAGTTCCTACTTTGGTCGTACGGTTGGAATAAACCAATACATTGTCGAATGTTACGACATCTCCTTCGGCAACATCCAGTTTCTCAACGAAAATGGTTTGACCGACCTCGACTTTTAATTGTTTTCCACCGGTTTCGATTACTGCGTACATTACGTGCACCTCCTTCATTTTTTTCTCAGACTCGCCTCTTTGGGTGGATTTCTCACTTAGACCCAAACAAGTGCGGTTGCAGTCACTAGGACGTACAACTTCGTCAGTTTAACACATGCAAAAGCGTTCGTCAATTCGAACAAACGTTTCGCTTATATATTATACTCGATACCCTCTATTTTGTATAGAATCAAATTCAGGAATTGTAATTAAGAACCATTAATTATTCATTTCTTCAGAAATTCATTGAACTTACCGCGACGAACGTAATGGGTGTGTAAATACTCATGAGCAATGTGACTGTTGGGATTTAACAGAAATGCTTCATAAAGCTCATTTACAAAAGCATTTTGATGTGATTTTCGAATCTCTTTCCGATTATCCTCAGCAAATAATCCTTCCAGACGTTTTTGAGCCACCAATGGATCCTTAGATCGGGGTTGACCACCGCCGCTGATACAACCGCCCGGACATCCCATGATTTCGATAAAGTGATATGGTGAAGTTCCATCCGCAATCTGTTTCATCAGTTTTTCAGCATTCTTTACTCCGCTAGCAACTGCGATACGCAAAGTCTGATCTTCTAAATACTTAAATGCCGGTAATGGATCAGCAATTTTTATCGATGCTTCTTTTATGGGATCCAATCCTTCAATCTGCTGCAAATGCAAGTGTTCAAACGGCACCTCACGTCCAGTGATGAGTTCATATGCGGTGCGCAAAGCTGCTTCCATTACACCCCCGGTCACACCAAATATATCCGCAGCACCACTGCTGAATCCTAAAGGATTATCTGCATCACTGTCTGAAAGCAGTGTAAAATCGATTCCCGCTGATTTTATCAGCGATGCCAATTCACGAGTAGTAAGAACAGCATCAACATTGCTTAGCTTTTCAAACGTCATTTCATCACGGGTGATTTCGAACTTTTTGGCTGTGCATGGCATAACTGAAACAACAAACATATTTCTTGGATCAACATCAATCTTTTTGGCATAGTATGACTTTACAAGTGATCCAAGCATCATATGCGGAGACTTACACGTTGATAAATGATCCAGATGATCCGGGAAATTGTGTTCACAGTATTTTATCCAACCCGGAGAACAAGAAGTAACCATCGGCAGTTTACTTTGCCCTTTCAGTAAAGCATTTTCAATTCTGCCCAAAAACTCTGTACCCTCTTCAATGACAGTCAGATCCGCTGCGAAATTGGTATCAAATATGTCATTAAAGCCCAACTCCCGCAAGGCAGAGAACAGTTTGCCCGTAACCGGTGTTCCGGCAGGATAACCAAATTCTTCACCGATTGCAACCCTGATTGCCGGTGCTACCTGGACGACCGTGTGAATCTTCGGATCATTTAAAGCTATTCTGACAGTTTCGGTGGCATCAGTTTCCATCAAAGCTCCAACAGGGCATACCATCGTGCACTGACCGCAGTAAATACAATCCGTCTGTGCAAGGTCAAACTCATTGGCCGGGGAAATCACAGTATCATATCCTCTGTTTTGAGCATGAAGGATACCGACACCTTGTATCTCATTGCAAACACTGATACATCTTCGGCAAAGTATGCATTTATCCATGTCTCTGGTAATCGAAACGCTTATTTCACTTTTACGATGTGATTCAAAAGAGTTGAATCTGCTTTCTTTGATGCCCAGTGTTTTTCCCAAAGCCTGTAATTCACAAGTTAAATTTCTTGAACAGCTCAGACATTGCTGTTTATGATCGGACAAAAGCAGTTCATAAAGCACTTTGCGCATTGAAGTGACTTTCAACGTGTTTGTCTTAATGATCATGCCCTCTTGAACCATCGTTACACAAGCCGCTTGCAACGTTTTCGCTTTTTCAACTTCAACAATACACATACGACATGTCCCGAAATTACATATCTTATCAAGATTACACAAACTCGGAATATATATTCCGTTTTTTCTGCATGCTTCTAAGATCGTCGTATTATCTTCTACTCGAATCAGTTTATTGTTAATGGTACAGTTGATCATAGGTTACCTCCGGTCACAATGCAGACAACGCATGGCTTCTGCCATTGCATTGAGCTTGTGATATCCTAAAACAACTTCACTGAAACTGCTTTTTCTGTGTTCAACATCTAAAATATCCAACGGAAAGCGATGCAGTGCAACGATTTCATCTTCATCTGCAACCGTTGGCAAATCAATCCGCATCCCTTTATTCAGTAATCCTTTTCCTCCTAAATACCTGTCTATTGACTCAGCCGCCTTTTTACCATCAGCTATTGCCTGTATGACAGTATCCGGTCCGCGTGCAACATCGCCTCCGGCAAAAACACCATCCATCGTTGTCATCAGCGTTTTGCCGTCAACAACAAACGTTCCCCAACGTGTAACGCCGATTTCCTCTTTTTTGATAAAAGGCAAATCTGAATACTGACTTACCGCAACTATGACCAAATCTGCATCGATTTTAAAAGTTGAATTTTCAATGGCTTTTGATTTTCTTCTTCCGGAATTATCAAATTCAGCCAGTTGCATCTTGAAACACTCTATTTGAGATACGCTTCCATTTTGACCTTGGATAAAACGTTTAGGTGATGCCAACTCAATAATACGGACGCCTTCGGACACTGCTTCATGAATTTCAGCTTCATATGCCGGCATGGCATCGATGGTACGGCGATAAAGAACGATGACTTCACTGGCTCCGCAACGAAGAGCGGTTCTGGCTGAGTCAATCGCCGTGTTTCCTCCCCCGATGACAATGACTTTGCCATCAATCCGATATTTCATATTTGAATTAACTTCCTTCAAGAAGTTTATGCCATGAATCACACCCGGTAAATCTTCTCCCTCAACACGGATTTTTTCAGGAAACTGTGTTCCTGTAGCAACATAAACGGAATCATAGTCTTTCTTTAATTGTTCAAAAGCAATATCTTTTCCAATCTGTGTATTTAAATGAATTCTTACTCCGGTTTTCTCAATGAGTGAGATTTCGTGTGCTAAGACTTCTTTTGGCAATCTGTATTCCGGAATTCCAAAAGCAAGCACACCGCCGGCGACACTTTCTTGTTCATACACATCCACTTCATAACCGTTTCTGACTAGATAATACCCACAGGTAAGCCCAGATGCACCAGCCCCTATAATGGCAACTTTCCTACCGTTTTTAGTCATGATCGCATCTATCAGAATCTCTTTTTCATTTCTATACGCATAGTCCGCGGCAAATCGCTTTAAATCACATATTGCGACAGCTTCGTCAGTCATTGAGCGGCGACATTTCGATTCACAGGGACGCGTGCATATCCGACCGCAGACCGCCGGAAACGGATTTTCCTGTCGGATCAGCTGGTAAGCATCCAAAAATCTTCCGGCAGCGATCAAGCGTATATATCCTGGGACATTAATATTTGCAGGACATGTGTTTTCACAAGGCGAAATGAATAAATCTGAGCAAACCCCGGCTTTACAAAATTTATCACGAATGTGTTGCTGATACTCCTCTTTGAAATAACGGATCGTACTTAATACCGGATTGGGTGCTGACTGACCCAGACCGCAAATGGCTGTTTGTTGAATGGTCTCGCCCAATTCGATCAGCATTTCTATATCGCCCTCAACACCTTTTCCTTGGGTGATGCGTTCTAATATTTCAAGCATTTGCTTAGTACCTAAACGGCATGGCAGACATTTTCCGCATGATTCATCTTGAATAAAATCCATGAAGAATCTCGCCGTATCTACCATACAGGTATCCTCATCCATGGCAATCAGACCACCCGAACCCATGATTGCACCCAGTTTCGCTAATTGGTCATAATCGGTTGGCGTATTGAGATTTTCAAGTGTGATACATCCGCCGGATGGTCCGCCGATTTGAGCCGCTTTAAATTTCTTTTTACCACTGATACCTCCGCCGATGTTAAACAGAATATCTCCAATCGGTGTGCCGATCGGTACTTCAACGATACCTGTATTTACGATATCTCCGGCCAGAGCAAAAACTTTGGTTCCTTTACTGCTTTCCGTGCCAAACTGACTGTACCAGGCTGCTCCTTTTAACATGATAGCAGGTATACTGGCCAATGTTTCAACATTGTTAATTATTGTCGGCTTTTTAAATACACCCTTCTGAAAAGGATATGGCGGTTTCTGACTCGGTTCTCCTCGTTTGCCTTCAATGGAAGCGATTAAAGCGGTTTCTTCACCACAGACAAAAGCACCGGCGCCAATCCGGATTTCTATATCAAAACTGAAATTGCTTTCAAAAATTTTGCGATCGAGCAAACCAAATTCTCTCGCTTCTTCAAGTGCGTAACTTAATCGTTTGATTGCCAGGGGATATTCGGCTCGGATATAAATATATCCTTTGGATGCTCCAATCGCATATCCGCCGATCATCATTCCTTCAATTACTGAGTGAGGATCACCCTCAATGATCGAACGATCCATAAATGCACCAGGATCACCCTCATCCGCGTTGCATATCATATATTTCTGATCGCTTTTTGCCAGATAACCAGCTTTCCACTTTACTCCTGTTAGAAATCCTGCACCGCCACGTCCCCTCAACCCCGAATTTGTGATTTCTTCAATCACCTTTTCTGCACTGAAAACTTTGAGTATCTTAGCAATGGCGAAGTATCCGTCTTTAGCAATGTAAGCTTTGATTGAATCGTTTTCGATTGATCCGCAGTTCCTTAAAGCGATTTTTATCTGAGTCTTGAAAAAATCGATATCATCGATACAAGGAACATGTTTCTTCAGGCTTTGATCATAAAATGTGTGTTCAAGAAGTATTTTTTTATTTACGATGTGATTGACCACGATTCGCTTAGCGCTTTGCGGTGTACAATGGGTGTAAAATGTTTTCTCAGGCAAAATCAGCATAATCGGACCGACTGCACACATACCCATACATCCCACCTGATATACTTTAACCTTTTCAGATAGCTTTAATTCTTTAAGTTTCTCATCTACGGCAGCACTGACACTGTCACAGTTTGAAGATACACATCCAGCACCACCACATATAAGAATCTGATGCGAGTAAAATGACATATCAAAAAGATATTGTGTTTTAAGCTGATTCAGCTGGTGAATCGTGTTTATGATCTGTTTCATACTACCTCCTAATCATACTTAGCAAGTATGGATTTGAGTTTGTTACTATTGACTTGACGATAAACCTCATTGTCAATCATTACTGCCGGCGCTAAACCGCAAGCCCCGATACAACGGGCTATTTCAAATGTAAATCGCTGATCTTCGGTTGTACCACCAAGATCAACCTGCAATAGTTCCTGAATTTTTTCAATGATCTTCTTTCCCCCTCTGACATAACAGGCAGTTCCCAAACAGACTCTTATCGTATGTCTGCCTCGTGGCTGTGTAGAAAAGAAGGAATAAAATGAAACGACACCGGTAACCTCAGACAGTGGAACACTCATTTTATTCGACACCTGAACTAAAATTTCAATCGGTAAAAAACCATAAAGATTTTGAAGCTGATGCAGAATCTGAATCAAGTTGCTTCTTTTACTGTCAAACAAATCAATGATTTTGATTACTTCCTGTTGATTAAATAGAAGGTGTCCATTACATGGTTGGTGTCTGTCTTCCAGCATCACTTTTACCTCCAAAACAAACACCCTTTGATGTTTGTTATATTATTCACATATATATCTAAAAAAAATAGTTTCGTGCAGCCTATTACTCTTCTGCTGCTTCTACAATAAAGATCTTATCATGGTTATATTCTAACATATGTCATGAATTTTTCAATAACTTTGTTAATGAATTAACAATACTTCTCTCTTAACTGACATTCATGTCATAAAAAACTGAACACAAACTCAATAGCTGGTAATATCAGACTGTAATACAAAATCGGAAAGAAAATCGCAGGAACAAAATTGCCGATTTTTAATTTTGTTATCTTCAGCATATTCAGCCCCAGCCCAAAAATCAGTATATAGCCGGCCGCAGACATTGCGGTAATAACCATGGTCAGATTCGATGAAAATAAGGTGGTAAGCAAAGTAGATCCCAATGTGATAGAACCTTGATAAATCAGTATGACAAAAGCCGAGAAAAAAACTCCGATCCCCAATGACGCAGTCAGTACGATTGAAGCAATAAAGTCCAATAAAGACTTCGTGATTAAAATTTCGTGATTACCATTGAGTCCGCTTTCAATCGATCCTACGATTGCCATAGCTCCGACAGCAAACAACAGTGATGCTGTCACAAATCCGCGGACAAACCATCCGGATTCCTTTCCATTGCTGAAACGATCTTCAATTTTTTGAGCAAAAGTATCCATTTTCTTTTCAATATCGATGGATTCACCTACCAACGCACCAAAAGCCAATGAAACGATCGTAATGATCATGTCTTCACTTTTCAATGCTCCGGAAATACCGATGATGACTACACAAAGTCCGACAGCTTGCATCAAGCTTCCGCCCAACTTATCAGAAATGCCTCTTTTAAGAAACAACCCCACACAGCTGCCGATCATGATGGCAGCAACATTAATCCACGTACCCGTCATTGTCTGTCTCCTTTCCGATTTCCATCGGATTAATAAATATCAGCCCCTGATTGCCGCCCTTGATAAATTCAAGGCATATGGCATGACTGTTCTTCTTACGATGATCGATGATCGGCATGCATTTTTTCAGTGCCAACCCTCTTTTGTCTGCTTCATTTTTTTTTTCAGCAAAACTATCTTATCGATGAATCAAATAGAAACGACCGTGTGATTTCAAATCTCTGTTTACACAGTCAAGCAGTTCGACCAATGGTAAAAATATCTCATGTCGGGCCGCTTCAAGATATGGATTGGGATTGCGGTTTGCCTTATTCATCTGGTTGAAATACGGTGGGTTGCATAAAATGACATCTACAGGTTCAACAGTCAAATCCTGAACTCTGCAAGTATAAAGACGATAATTTTCGATATGGAGCTCATTAAAATTCTCTCTGGCTATATCTGTAGCTTCGTCAAAAATGTCGACACCGATCAGTTCTTTCGGGCTAAAACGGGAGGCTTCGATTAATAATGCACCATTATTTGTACCGATATCCAAGACGATCTCACCTTTTTTGATCATCATGAAGGTCGCAAGCGCAAAGGTGTCTGTATTGATACGAAACATATCCTTGTGCTGAAAAATCTTGAATTTGCTTCCCGGTAAAAAATCCGTCGTTCTGTTCATACAATCACCTTAGCAATTAGTATACAACAAACCGACGGATATTGAAAAATAAATTTTAGACCAGCGGTAAATCTACAAAGAACGTGGCTCCCTCTCCTTCTGAAGAGATTACGCCAAAGTTCAGGTTATGAGCGACACAAATTGATTTGGCAATGGCAAGTCCTAAACCCGTTCCGCCATCCGATTCACGGGTGTAATTTTTATCGATTTTGTAGTACCTGTCCCAAATATATGGCAAATGAAGGGGTTCAATGCCAGATCCGTGATCTATGACAGATATTCGGACAGTTTTATCAATTATTTCTGCTTTGATGATGACTTTCTTATCCTCACCGATATGACGGATCGCATTATTGATATAGTTGAACATTACTTGACCGAATTTGATTTCATCAGCCTCAACCTTTATCTTGCGATCAATGTTCATTTCGATTTCAACTTGACCTGAGTCCGTAAACCCGGCAAAAAGCCCGACGATTTCAGTCATTTTCTTCTTCAAAAAGAACTGTGTCGTATCAATAGTGAGTTTGTTTGACTGATTCAATGATAATTGAAGCATGTCGTTGACCAATCGGTTTAAATGATTTGCCTCACTTAATATGATATCCAGGTGTTCATTTCGTTTGACTGGGTTATCTCCGGATAATTCTTTGATCATCTCCGCATAAGCTTTGATCATGGTCAAAGGTGTTTTGATATCATGAGACACATTGGCAATCAAATCCCGGCGCAGTTCATCCATCTTAGACAGTTCAATGGTCGCAAAGTTCAAGGTATCCGCCAAATCATCAATTTCACTGTATCCGCCATAATCAAATTTAACATTGACATCTCCATGGGCTAGCTTCCTTGCACTCTCCGTCATGTTTGCCAGCGGTCTGGCAATTCGAAATGAAATGATACCGGATATAACAGTAGACAAAAAGAGTACGGCAATCGTAACGTAAATAAACTGATCTTGCAGAATCGATATGGTTGAGTCCAGTGGTTCGATGGGAGCATTGATAAATATATAAAACTCGGTCAGATTTACTTTGACTTCCTTGCCGTAAAAAATCATTTCCTGACGGAAATTGGTGTTTTGCATCGTAAAGTAATAATCTGAACCCGCAACGGCTTGAGCCTCAATTACATACTCCTCGATAAAAGCTTTCTGATCTGAGATGGGTGATCGCGTAAGAAAACAGTTGACCCCCAAGGAATCCACAGAGTACACCATCTGGTAGTTCTTATTGTAAATAACCGCACAGACATTGTTTTCAACAGCTATCTGCACGATATTTTCACTTAGTTTATCTGAAATAAGACTCTCTTCTATCGCTCCGGCAACATTTCGGATGTCGGTAATCTTCATGTTACGATAGTACGGCTTTAAAAAGACGATCTGCAGCGCCCATAGCAAAGCAAGGATGCTGATCGTCAGATAAAACAGATATAACCATGTTTTAAAGCGTATGCCCCTAGTGTTTGGTCTCAAACTTGTACCCCGTACCGCGCACAGTTACGATCATGTGACGATAGTGTTTCAAACTGTGCCTAAGCATCTTCACATGAGTATCGACGGTTCTGTCATCGCCGAAATAATTGTAATTCCAAACTTTATCAAGCAAAACATCACGTGAAAGTGCCTGATTTTTATGCTTGACCAAAAACAGCAGCAATTCGAATTCTTTGGGCGTCATATTCACTTTCTGATTATCGATAAAGACATTGCGGCCATCGAAATCAATGGTCAATCCATCAAAGGAGACAGTTTTGCTCTCTTTGCCATGATATCGCTCAATGACCAACTTGATTCTGGCCATAAGTTCTTTTAAAGAAAACGGTTTTACGACATAATCATCGATTCCTAACTCAAATCCCAAAAGTTTATCATATTCTTCCTGACGTGCACTTAACATAATAATGGGTACATTCTGCTTTTCTTTGATTTGTTTGCAAGCTGAAAAGCCATCCAGGTTGGGCATCATAATATCTAATATGACAATGTCAAATTTTTCTTTATCCAGTTTTTTTAAGGCTTCCAAACCATCTTGAGCCTGAACGACTTGATAGCCATAGGCCGTTGCATATTCGCTGACAACATCGCGAATGCGTATTTCATCATCGACAACTAAAATCTTAGCCATAGTTTCACCTCCACATTAGTGTAGAACATTGGTGTGAAATCGGTGTGAAATCAGTTACTGAGGCTTCAAGAGGATATTTCTGACAAGACAACTGCCGTTTTCCTCCATTTTGCCGCTGATTTCAACAATTGCTCCCTTTTGCAATAACTCCCAGACTTTCTGATAAACATTGGGTAAGCATACACAGTCCATAAAACTGCTTTCATCCCCGACACCGACAAAAGCCATCATGTCTCCTTTTTTGGTGCGGTGCGTCTTGACTCTCTGTATCATCGCAATAAATGTCACATCACCGACTTTGCCCGTCAGCTGACTTATATGCGGATACTTAATTTTACTGTTTGCCCGAACAGAAAGCAAGGGATGTTCTCCAAGGTAAAATCCCAGAACTTCCTTTTCCTTCTCACTTCGCAATAACGGCTGATCTTTTACTACGATTGGAATCGGTCGGCTGACCAGCTGAAGATCGATCCGGCTTTGACCGCTGATCTCGATTCTCACCAAATCAGCATAACTGATTGCATCATCCAATGACGCGATCATCGTCGCCCGGCTCAGATTGAACTCATCCAATGCACCGGCATAGATCAGTGTCTCTATCCACTTGCTCTGAAACCTGTGGACAAGCATTCGTGCAACGAAATCATAATAATCGGTAAAAATCCCACGCTCATCGCGTTCATTTTTCAGAAGCGAATAAGCAGCCTGTCCGATTCCTTTAACAGCAACGATCGGAAAACGGATCGCCTTTCCTTCGATGACAAACTTGTCTTTACTTGAATTTACCGAAGGAGGCAAAACTCTGACACCGCGCTGACGGCACTCATCCAGGTACTCTGAAGTTTTCCCTTCCGTACCAATAACACTGGTTAAAAGGCTGGTATAAAACAATAGCGGGTAATTTGCTTTCAAATAAGCCATCTGATAGGAAATAAGTGCATAAGCCACTGAATGTGATTTATTGAAACCATAATTTGCAAATTTCAAAATCAAATCGAAAAGTGTTATAGCAACATTTTCATTGACTCCGTTATTTACACAACCGGAAATAAAATCCTGTTTTAATGCTAGGATTTCATCTTCTTTTTTCTTACTGACGGCTTTGCGCAGGATATCTGCTTTCGCCAAACTGAAACCGGCAATCCGCTGGGTCACAAGCATGATTTGCTCCTGATAAATCATGATGCCGTAGGTAGATTTTAAGATTGGCTCTAATTGTGGCAGCAAATAAGTGATTTTCGAAGGTTCTGCTTTCATCTTCAAATACAAAGGAATATTCTCCATCGGACCCGGACGAAACAAAGCGATGGTTGCCACGATATCATCAAAGCGATCCGGTTTCATTTTGCGAATCAATGACTTCATCCCTTCGGATTCGAGTTGAAAGACACCGACCGTATCGCCATTGCTGATCAGTTGATACGTCTTTTGATCATCGAGCGGTATTTTCAGTATGTCAATGGACACATCCATCCGATTGACGATTTCATCGATGATCGTTAAGTTTCTCAATCCCAAGAAGTCCATTTTAATTAAGCCGATGTCTTCGAGATATTCCATGGAATACTGGGTTGAAAATAAATCTTCTTCGACTGAAATTAATGGCACAACCTTTTGAAGCGGATACTTGGACATAACGATACCGGCGGCATGGGTCGACACATGACGAGGCAGTCCTTCGAGCTGTTTTGCCATTTCAAAAACTCGTTGTAAAGCGATGTCCGAGGAAAGTGCGGTGCGAAAACGGTCAGACTGATCGTATGCTTCCTGAAGTGATATCTTAATTGCATTAGGAACCGCTTTGCTCAACATATCCACATCTCTTAAAGGAATTTCATATACACGGCTGACATCACGCAAACACTGCTTTGCTGCCAAAGTACCAAATGTCACAATATGGGCAATGTGATTCTCTCCATACTTCTCTTTGACATAGCGAATCACTTCATCTCTGCGGTTATCAGGGAAGTCGATATCGATGTCAGGCATGGAAATGCGCTGGGGATTTAAGAAACGTTCAAACAACAAGTCGTATACGATGGGATCTACGTGAGTAATGCCCAATACAAACGCAACAAGAGAGCCGGCAGAAGAACCTCTTCCCGGACCGACATATATTCCCTGTGTTTTGGCAAAGCGGATCAAGTCCCATACTATCAGAAAGTAATCTTCGTAATTCATTGAAGTTATGACTTCCAACTCATATTTCAAACGTGCATGATATCCATCCGGTACTTCTCCGTTGAAACGTTTCTTTAATCCGAAAAGACACAATTGTGTCAGATACTGTTTACTGTTGACACCCTCATTCAAAGGAAATTTCGGTAATGAAGTCATATTATTAATGTCGATCACATCACATTTTTGTGCGATTTCGTCACTGGCAATCAAATCATCAATGTCGTATAAGGTTACCATTTCACTTGTATCCAGCATATGGCGATGGGGTTGATGTATCAGTGATTTATCTTTAATGGTCAATCCCGATCGGATCCCTCGAACGATCCGATAGGCCTCATAATCTTCCTCATCCGCATAATACACTTTCGGTACGGCGACAGTTCTTAATCCCTTAGAGGCAATCATTCCTTTAGCCCACTGATTCAGCTGTTTCCAAAAGGGTGACTCATTGGTGGACAATCCGATGTAGATATCACTGAACACCGATTTTAAGATATCCAGCTTATCATAAAGTGCTTTCTGGTCATTTTGTATGAACTCACCTTCCAGCCACCCGCCTTCTGAAAGAACGATGGCGATGAGCTGGTCATAGTCTTTAAGTGTGTCTGACAGAGCAACCTTAGTCTTTGACTGATTGGCTAAAGTTGATTGAAGGATCAGCTGCTGATAGCCCTTTTGATTTTTGGCAATCAATATGACAGGAACAGATTGCTGTTGATATTCAAAATCAATGATACAGCCGATCAGAGGCTTTATTTCATGTTTTTTACACTGCTTGATGAATTCCGGTACTCCAAAAAGAGTATTTAAATCACTTAATGTAATTGCTGAAAAGCCGCGTTTCTTCGCGGTAATTACTAATTGTTCTATAGACATAAGCCCTTGCAGAAGTGAAAAATGGCTTAAGGTATACAGATGAACGCTCACAACATCACTCTTTTCAATGTATTTATATTATATCACAGAAATAAAGAAGAGCGCTTGCGCGCTCAATAATCCACAGACAGATGATCAAATTCATCAACGATGATGACATTGCCATCAATATCGAAGAAACTCAGTTGTACTTCATCGCCTTCGGAAGCAAAGACGACTTCTAAAGAAACAGACAGCGGTACAACGAACAATCGGGTATCCTCATCAAAAGTCAAATAGTAAATCGTGCTGCCATCAACAATGGCTGTGTGAACGGACGCCACTGTCAGATTCAGCGTTTTATAGGTTTCCTGATCATCAACGATCATGCCGACTTCCTTTAATCTCATCATATAATCCCGTTGAGCATCAGCAATCGATCCACCGACACCTACGGCCGCATAGTTGCTTACGGCAACAAATGAGTACATCTTAACCAGACCTTCCTGATCTTTGAGTGAAACAAAATAAGTCGGAATGGACGAGATGTTCAGAAGGATCGGGAATGTCGAACGATATCCCAAATCCTGTACTTGTCCTTCGGCAGAACTCATTGCTGAATATTCATCAGCACCGCCAATCCGATAAAACGTAGCTTCTCTGCTTCTTAGATTTATAAGAGCGAATCCGACGATTGAACGATCAGATCCGACGGATGTCAAGCCACTGAAAACATGAGTCTGACCTTCAATGGAAACATAGTTATAGCCCTCGGTAGTCTGTAACATGTCTTTCTGATTGAAAAGCGTATTGATGAAACCGTTAATATAGTAACCCCAGTTATCAATCTGCGCCCAAGCAATGTCAGTTGGCTGAACACGATCGACCCAGTTTGGCAACTGATCGATATCGTAATATTGAGTATCTCCGTCAACCGGATCTACGATGACAGCTCCAACGGCATTTAAACCGCCAAACACATTGATCTGCGGTTCGATGACCGAAATGACCCAATAAGGTTTCCCGTAATCATCGATTTCAAAGGAGTATTCACTGAGGATTTTACTGCGATATTTAAACCGGACATGCCTTTGTAAATCCTGCGAGAAAAAGGCGCTTGGTGCATATCTCATTCCTTCGGTCAAAGAAACCAATGTCACATCCGTCGGATTTGTCACATTGACTCGAATAAATCCCGGAATTCCATCGTCGCGGTTTTGAAGCCACTTGAAAAATTCACGGTATTGAAGCGGAGATACACGGAAAATCTGATCATATGAACTGACAAGAGTGTATTCAGGATCGACATAGTATTGAGATCCTAACCCTTGTATCGTACCGATTTGTTTGTCACCTAATTGTTGAGCCGTTTCCTTGTCAACCACCGGAATCCGGTTCAGGGCAATCGTGGTAAAGTCGCTGGAGAAATCTTTAACCTCCTTGATGACGATTTGTTCACGGAATTTTCTGGCATTGAGGAATTCAGAACTCAGAAAGCCAAACACCAGTACATAGGCAATCAAAAGCGTTCCAAGCATGTAAGCCGTTTTTGAGATACGGTTGATACTCAGTGTAAAAATCTGATCGATGGTCGCAAAAGCAAACAACGCGAATGCCAACATGAAGATAAATGCAGGGCTTCTGAAATTCCATGCGGGCAGCGTAATATAATCATAAACAAACAGTCCGGCCAACGTAAGAACTCCGGCTAACAAATGTCCGTTTTTTTTCGGAGTGCTTCGGTTGACCCGGATTCTACTGCCAAAATTAAATTTAAACTGTGTCATTGTGCTTTGCCTCCTTTATTCGTAAGCAGCACTTCTCAATAATATCCAAAGCTTCTTCTTTAGAACATTCCTTAACGGCAGCGGCATTGCGATGCCCTCCCCCACGGTAATTCTGGGCAATATCATTGACGGCAATCTGCTTTGATCGCAACGATCCGTTGAAAAAGCGACGGCCGTTTTCATTGTGTTCGATAAATAATGCCCATGCTTCAAAATCTCGTACACCACCGAAATCGGTGATGCGTTCTTTTGCATCATTGGCACTGACGCCAAATTCCTCCATGGTTTCAAGGGTAACAAAACTATAGGCCACCCCGCATGGTTCAATGACGGCATTGGTGCGCAAGTAATTGGAAAAACGGTATTCCTGAGATGAAACTGAAAACATTTCTTCGTTGAGTTTTGAAAAGTTTAAATCACTTTGAGCCAGATATGCGGCAATTCGCAATGTATGCGCCGAGGTGTTGTTCGTCGAAAATCTCAGAGTGTCAGTCAGCAATCCCATATAAAGATACTCTGCGATTTTTTTAGGCAGCGGCTTGACTACATTTGCCTCGAGAAATTCGGCTATGATCTCACAGGTAGCCGCCCGATGTTCAAAAATATATTTCTTATTGCCAAAAGTCTCATGAAGCGGATGATGATCGATTTGAATGATCGTTTTTGCCAGCTGATAGCGCTGATCATCCACACGCTTGGCATTGGCCGTATCTAAAACAATGGCCAGTGACTCCGAAATCACATCATCATTCACTTGATCGGGGACTGGAAACATTTCCGGTTTTACACCGACATGTTTACCCAAAGCAAATACTCTTTTATTCGGATAGGTCAGCCGCAACCATTCGACCAGTCCCCACTGACTGCCCAAAGCGTCGGCATCCGGAATCAGATGTCGAAACACACAGATAACCGGTGCTTTTTCGATTTCGTGCAGTAATCCGTCAAACATGACTATAATCCCAGACAAGCAAAGGTATCACGGGCAATGACCAATTCCTCATTGGTCGGAACAAGCCACACTTGAACCTTTGAATTCTCTTTCGATAATAATACCTCTTTACCGCGGACCTTGCGATTCAAATCGATGTCAAACTCAATGTGCAATGCTTTAGCGATCCGGCTGGTAACATCATAGCGAACACCGTAATCATTTTCACCGACACCACCGGTAAATACGATTGCATCTACTCCTCCCATTTGCACAAAGTAACTGCCAATGGTTTGAGCAATACGGTTGGCATACAGGTTGCGGGTCAAAATTGCACTTGGATCTCCTTCTTCAAAAGCCCGTTCAATTTCACGAGCATCGGAAGACATTTCACTGACACCGAGCATACCGGATTTCTTATTGAAAATATCGATGACTTCTTTTGCGCTTTTACCGGTTTTGTCCATAACGAAGGTCAGAATCGCTGGATCGACATCACCGCTGCGCGTGCCCATCATAATACCCGCCAGAGGTGTAAATCCCATCGAAGTATTTACGGATTTACCGTTTTGAATGGCACAGATCGAAGCTCCGTTACCAAGGTGACAAGTGATGATATTCAATGTTTCAACAGCTTTACCCATTAACTCAGCAACACGCTGGGATACATAGAAATGGGATGTACCGTGAAACCCGTAACGGCGGATTTTATATTGCTTATAAAACTCCATCGGTAAGGGATACATGTAAATATCTTTCGGCATCGTCTGATGAAACGCTGTATCAAAAACCGCGACATGACGAGCTAATGGCAGCTCTTTTTTAAACGCGCGGTATCCGATCAGGTTTGCCGGATTGTGCAAAGGTGCTAAATCTGACAGACTTTCGATATCTGATTCGACTTTATCGTCGATTTCAATAGATGTCGAATACAGTTCTCCGCCATGAACGACACGATGACCGACACCTACGATTTCATCAAGGGAAGCAACGATGCCGTGTTTTACCAATGCTTCAAGCAATAAAGATACAGCTACTTTGTGATCAGCAATGGGCTGTGTGACGGTTACCTTCTGACCATCAAATTTAATGGTGAATATGGCATCTTCAAATCCGATTCGCTCAACGATCCCGTTGGTCAATACGGTTTCTTCCGGCATGGTGAACAATTGAAATTTAAGGGATGAACTTCCTGCATTTACTGATATAACTTTACTCATTTTTTTCTCCTTTGATATTATTTTCAAACGTGGTTATTATAGCACGGACAGACTCGTCATTCAAAGCTTTTAAGTCACTGATCATTTGCTGATTTTTCTGATAAAAGTCAAGAGCTCCGATTTTTTCTTCAAATGTGTTCAATAATTTCTCAACTCTTTTAATGATATCAAAAACGGCATTATGGCTTATACTCAGTACTTCAGCGATTTCGCGAAGCGAATAGTCATCGTGATAATACATATGCATGACCTCACGCTGATGCTGAGTCAAAAGTTCCTCATACCAGTCCAGCAGATCATTCATCCGGCGGGTTTTATCGAACATGGTTTTTACCTTCAAACAAACTGTAAAGATAACTGTCTTTGTCGAATGGACGTAAATCTTCAGGTTTCTCACCAAGTCCCAGGAAAATAACGCCGATGCCCGTTTCCTCTTTGATCGTTAAGACAATTCCTCCGCGAGCGGTTCCGTCCATTTTTGTCAAAATGATACCGCCGACTTCCGTTGCTTCCATAAAGACTTTGGCTTGCGATAAACCGTTTTGACCGGTCGTTGCATCAAGCACCAGCCACACGGCATGCGGTCCGCCTTCGATCTCACGACCGATCACCCGAAACATTTTAGCCAGTTCATTCATCAGATTTGTCTTGTTTTGAAGCCGTCCGGCAGTGTCACACAACAAGACGTCTATGTTATTTTCTTTGGCATACCGGCATGCATCCACCATGACAGAAGCCGGATCTTGTTGAGGTTTGCCTGCGATACACGGCACTCCGATGCGCGCTGCCCAAGTACTGAGCTGTTCGATAGCAGCAGCCCGAAAGGTATCACCTGCAGCGACCGCCACGCTTAAACCTTCATTTTTATACTTTTGTGCCAGTTTGGCTATGGTTGTCGTTTTACCGCTGCCATTGACGCCAACGATCAATACGACAGTCGGACCTTGCAATGCCAACATCAAATCCAACGGAAAGTCTCCATAGAAATCAGACATGATTGATATCAACAGCTGCTTGGACTCACTGACTGAAAACTCGGACTTCTTAAGTTCCTTTTTAAATTTTTCAATAATGTTGTTTGCTGTACTTACACTGATATCACTTTCAACCAATACCATCATCAGTTCTTCAAACCAATCTTCATCCTGGCTTCGGTTTAGATCGAAAAGATTGGACATACGACTGCGAAGAAGCTGATTTGACCGTTCAAACCCGGAAAGATATATATCTTTATCTGCTTTTTTAGTAAACTTTTCTTTGAGCTGATCAAGAAATCCCATGTTCTTCCTCACTTTCTGCAAGTTCAACTGCATCCGCCAAACGAACTTTCAACATTTGCGATACACCGTGATGAGGCATGGTTACTCCATACAGAATGTCGCATTGCGCCATTGTTCCCGGACGATGTGTTACTACGATAAACTGCGTGATCTGGCTGAACTTTTTCAGATATCTGGCAAATCGCTCGACATTTCCTGGATCAAGTGCAGCTTCAATTTCATCAAAAATGCATAAAGGAACATGGCGTGCCTTTAATATTGCAAACAACACAGAAATGGCAATCAGCGCTTTTTCACCACCGGAAAACAAACGGATGTTTTGAATGTTTTTACCCGGAGGCTGAACATCGATATCCACACCTGTATTCAGCAGATCGTTGGGATCTTCCAAAACCAAACGACATTTTCCGCCTCCGAAAAGTGCATGGAAAACATCTGTCAGTTCATGGTTGATTCTGGCAAACATTGCCGAAAACTGATCGATCATTACTTTATCCATATCTTCAATGATTTTCAGCAGTTGGTCACGGCTGGCCTGCAATTGGTGTAGTTGTTCGTTCAAGAACTCGTATCGTTGATTGACTTCAGCAAACTCATCCGGTGCATTCATATTGATATTACCAAGTGCTTCGATTTGACTTCGTAACTCTTTGACTTTCTCATTCGCATTTTCAACGATGAAATCACCCCGTATGCTTTTAGCATAATCGTATGTCATTTGATATTCGGAAGCCAGACGCTGTAAATAGGATTCAACTTTTGTTTCCATTTTCGCACGGTCGATTCCCACTTCCCGTTCCCGAATCACAATAGCATTCAAGTCACGCCGCATCTGACGGATCTGTTGCTCTTTACGTTCGATTTCCGAACCAAGTTTTAAGCGTTGATCCCTTTTCAACCGGATAGAAGTCGTTATCTCATCTCTTCGGGAATAAGCATTATTTAACATGTCAATCAAATTGTCGGCAAAACTGACTTCACCGCTTTCCATATAAGGAGTCAGGGTTTCCAAATCATTTTTCAGACGTTCATATTTTGCGCGCTTTGCTTCTAATACCGGCTCGATTTGCGCAGCTGAAATCCGACGTTCCATCAATTGCTGATCAATCTCGTTTTTGCGATTACGTGACTTTTGCAGAGAACCTTCTTTTTGATTGAGTTGTGCAAGGGTATTGTCGATGCTTATCTGAACTTCATCCATTTCTTTTGAAACCGTCAATAAAGACACATGGTCTTTCCCTCGGCCTCCGGTCATCGTTCCGCCCCGATGGATCACATCCCCTTCCAGAGTAACGATTTTTGTCTGATATCGGATGAGTGAAGCGATTTGATTTCCATTTTCCAATGTATCACTGATGATGACATTACCCAAAAAGGCATCGCTTACTAATTGGAATTTCTCTTCACATGTCACAAATTCACTGGCCACGCCCAGAAATCCGGCGGTATTCTCGCATATGATGCGAATATCACGATTTAATGATCTTGGCTGAAGAACACTTAAGGGTATAAATGTCGCACGTCCGCTCTGATTTTTCTTTAAAAAACTGATTGCCCGTCGAGCTGAAACATCATCACTGCATACGATGTCGAACTGAGCACCACCCAAAGCCACCGATACCGCTTCCTGATAACCCTGCATCGGCTTAATGATTTTCGCAACGACATCTTCAATGCCCGGCAACGAATTTTTCGCATCCAGCACAGCAGAAACACCTGCCTGCAACATAAACGGCCGTTGAAGCATGTTCTGCAGGACATCTTTTCTTGAGTTCAAACGACGTAACCGGCTTTGCGTTTCATCCACATCATATTGCAAATCAACTAACTGACGATTAATTTCAATGCTTTGCTGGGTAAATAAATCGATGTCCGCCTGATATTGGCGTAATCGGTTAGCTCTGTCTTTGAATTCTGCATTGGCTTCTTCCAATAATGCTTTCAGTTCTACTGCTTTCTCTTCCGCATTCGCAACTTCCATGGTATATTTGCGTTTTTCATCCAACTCAATCTTACGGGTTTCAAGTGTCTGAATTTCTGATACTGTTTTTAACATCTCATCTTGAAGGGCATTGATTTGACGATCAAGATCATGTGTCAGCTGACGGTTTTCCTGATTCGCCGTCTCATGTACCTGAATCGTGGTTTCTGCCATTACACTTCGCGACTGCAAATCGAATAATGTTTTGTTTGCAGAATCAATTTCTTGATCTAGCCTGTCAATATCGTTAATTAATACAGCCGTTTCGATCTGTTGAAGTTCATTTTTCTTTTCAGTATAAATTTCAGCTTTTTTTGCTGCTTTTTTCAATGGCAGCACTTGTCTTTCAAGCTCGCTGATGATATCTGATACCCGATCCATATTTTCCTGGGTACGTTCTAACTTACTCAAAGATTCCAGTTTACGCTTTTTATATTTGGCAACTCCGGCAGCCTCTTCAAATATCAGCCGTCTGTCTGCAGGTTTGGCTTCGGCAAACTGACTGATACTTCCTTGTGAAATCATGCTTAGTGAATCACGTCCTAATCCGCTGTCGGTAACCAAGTCCAAAATATCCTTCAATCTGCAAGGAACTTTGTTTATATAATACTCACCTTCATGGCTGCTACGGTGTATCCGGCGGGTAATTTCTACTTCATGATAATCACTGGCCAACGAACGGCTGCTGTTATCAAACACGAGCGTTACTTCTGCCATATTGACCATTCTGCGTTGGGCACTGCCCGTAAAAATGACATCCGTCATGGTTGAACTGCGCATGGACTTAACCGATTGTTCCCCCAAAACCCAGCGTATGGCATCGGTTATATTGCTCTTGCCACATCCGTTGGGACCGACGACACCAGTCACGGGATGATCAAAATTGATCGTGACTTTGTCAGCGAACGACTTAAATCCGTGCATTTCGATTCTCTTCAAAAACATGGAGATTCCTCCGTTCTACAATAAGATATTATACCTTATCGCCATGCAAAAATAAACCTCAACAAAAATACCCTACCCAAGAAAAAGACCGAAACCTTAAGTACATGGGTTCGGTCTTGATTCAGATTATTTTCTGATAACCACATTTTGATAAGGATAAGGAATCTCGATACCCTCTTTATCAAATCTTTTCTTGATTGAATCGCGTAGATCACCGAGCATAAAATATCCGTCGGATGAATCTTTTGTCCACAATCCAACCCTTAAATCGACACTCGAATTATTCAGCGAAAATAATACCGGATTAACCTGAGGTATGTTATTTTGAATATCTTCTTCGCTGCGGACATCGATCAGTTTCTCGTGAGCAAGGGCTTCCTCAACGATGATGTCTTTCGCTTTATCCACATCCGAATCATAACTGATCGACAGCACAAGGAAATTACACACTCTTTTTTCGACTGTATCTTTGTTCTCCAATACCGATTTATTCATCGTCGCATTCGGAATGATGATGCGATTATTCTCAAAGGTACGTAAAACCGTGTGCCGCAAATTGATATCCTCAACTCTGCCGGTAATGTTCTGCCCCGGCAAAGTAACTAAATCACCGACAGAAAAAGGCCGAAAAAACGAAATGAAGAACCCGGCAATGATATTTGAAAATGCTTCCTGGGCAGCAAAACCGATAAAAAGAACGGCGATCCCGGAACCTGCCAAAAGTGAAAGTGCCGTACTCTTTAAAGGAATGATCTGAGTCACTATACCAAAAATGGCAAATGTATAGATAAATACCGAAAAAAGCCGAAATGAGAAGCGCCGAGTCGTTTCATCAATCCGGTTGCGTTTTTGAAGTGAAGCAAAAAAGCGCTTGCCGGCTTTGATTGCAATAAACGTCATGATGGAAATCGAAAGCAATGCAATAGCAAATCCGACGATTCCCTGCTCAAAAATTTCTTTGGACATCTCCATAATCTGATCAAGTGTCATTTTATATCTCCTATTTTGTAAATGATATGCGGTTGTGCAATACTTTACCGATGATCATGATACGTTTTTGCTCAATTTGCTCAGGCGTAAAGGTCATTGGCTCATATTTATCGTTTTCCGGTTGCAAAATCAGCTGATTCTCTTTGAAATACACCCGCTTGAGGGTTGCTTCGTCCTCAATCATGATGACAGCAATATCGCCTTGCGCAACGGATGACTGGCGTCGGACAAAAACATCATCCCCTTCGAAAATCCGGGCATTGATCATCGAATCACCGACAACGCGCAAATAGAAGTACTCTCCCGGTTCATCGACTGCGGTCGGATAACTGTCAATTTCCTGTTCGTAAGCATCGATTGGCAATCCGCCCCGGACCACACCCAAGACCGGAATGGATACCAGCGTATCATTTTCTCCCAGCAGCTGCTGAAAAGAAACATGATACAATGCGGCCAACTGTTGCAAAACGGACATCGGCGGTGTCGAAGTGCCGTCTTCCCATTTTTGAATCGTTGTAAACGACTTATAGCCAAAGCGCTTGGCCAGCTCTTCCTGGGAATAACCGGCTTTTTTACGGAGCTGTCTCAGACGGTCTTTTAGTGTCATAGTATCACCCGACTATATCATAGCAATTACTTGAATATTTTTCAAGTATTTATTGCTACTTGAATTATTTTCAAGTAAAATATAGGTAAGGAGTGATATGTATGGAACGAGTCATTTTGCATTGTGACTTGAATAGTTTTTATGCCTCGGTGGAATGTCTTTACAATCCTTCTCTGCGCAATGTGCCGATGGCGGTGGGCGGTGACATCGAAAAACGTCACGGTATCATTTTAGCAAAAAATCAGCCGGCAAAGAAGTATGATATCAAAACCGGTGAAGCGATTTGGCAGGCCATGTCCAAATGTCCGGGATTGATCGTCGTTCCTCCCCGCTTCAGTCTCTATATGCGTTTTTCACAGAAGGTGAGGGATATTTTTTCCCGTTACACCGATCGCATCGAGTCTTTCGGGATTGATGAGGCTTGGCTGGATGTGACGGGCAGCGTGCATTTGTTTGGGGATGGCAAGAAAATTGCGGATGAGATCCGGCAGACGATCCGTCAGGAGTTGGGGATCACCGCTTCGGTCGGTGTCAGTTTTAACAAGGTGTTTGCCAAGCTGGGTTCGGATTACAAAAAGCCGGATGCGACGACAGTCATCACACGTGAAAATATGAAAGACATCGTTTTCCCTTTACCGGTCAGTGATTTATTGTATGTGGGTTATGCAACGACTAAAAAACTCCATCGTTACGGGATTTATACCATCGGTGATCTGGCGAATGCCGATTTGGCATTTTTAAAGCGGCGGTTGGGCAAATGGGGCGAATATATATGGATTTTTGCCAATGGTGAGGAGCACAGTCCGGTATTGCCGCAGTTGTATGAGCCCTATGTCAAATCCATCGGTAACAGCACGACGGCTCCGCGCGATTTGACCACTTGGCAGGATATCGGTATCATTACTCATGTCCTTGCGGAGAGTGTGGCGGCCCGGTTGCGGGATCATCAGTTTAAGTGTTCGACGGTGACGGTGTATGTCAGGGACAATGAGCTTGAGCATTTCACCCGGCAGTGCAAACTGGAGTATCCCACAGATATCAGCCGTGAGATCGCTCAGAGTGCCATGCGGCTGTTTCGCGAGAACATTGATTTTTCTAAGCCGTTGCGCAGCATCGGTATCAAGGCCAGTGACTTGAGTGTCGGAAGCAGTGCTGTTCAGCTGTCATTTTTTACTGATCAGGCCTTGCGCGAGCGTGAGTCGGCCATTGATAAGGCGTTTGATCAGGTACGTCAGCGGTTTGGTTTTTATCGGATTCAGCGGGGTTGTATGAAGTCAGATACGTTATTGAGCGGGTTTAATCCCAAGGGAGAGCATGTCATCTTTCCGGAGGGTTATTTTAAGGCGGGTGAATAGAGATGGCAGGTAAAATGTATGTAGATGTGATCGTGCACCATCAGGCGGACGGAAAAATCAAACCGTTGGTCATCATTTGGAAAAATGGTGTAAAATATGCTATAGATAAGGTTACTCAGGTGACTTTGGCAGCTTCACTGAAGGCCGGCGGGGCCGGTGTCCGGTATACGTGTATCATTCAAGGAGTAAGCCGGTATTTGTTTCTTGAGGATGATCGCTGGTTTATCGAGAAGGGAGATTGAAGATGTGCGGACGTTATTTATTTGTTGAAAAAGATGAGGAGATGCAAGAGTGGGTCGCCAAGGCAGAGCCGGGCACAAAATTTTCGACCAAAGAGGTCTTCCCTACTCAGTCTTCACTGGTGATCATAAAAAAAGAATCCCTGGTAACGACCGGGATGCAGTGGGGATTTATCAAATGGGATGATAAAGGACGGATCATTAATGCCCGTCAGGAAACTGTTTCGAGCAGCCCTTTCTTCAAGTCCTCTTTTGAGCAGTACCGTTGCATCGTCTTGGCATCCGGATTTTATGAGTGGAATCAACATAAAGAGCGCTATCTGGTGCGCTTAAAAGATCAATCCGTTCAATACATGGCTGGCATATATCAGATAAAGGATAATCAGTCGATGTTTGCCATATTGACTCAGGCTGCACAGTCGGATTTTGAAGCTATCCATAATCGTCAGCCGGTTTTTCTTAAAAAACAGGAAATCGATCCTTACTTAAGTTTCAATATAGAAAATAATGCCGTGCTGATGCCGCGTAAGTGGAATTTCGATATTTCTTCCATGCGGATTCAGCAACGTCTGTTCTAGTAAAAAGTCGGGGTATTCCCCGGCTTTTATTTGCGCATGATCAGCAAGATTCCGGATGCGATGGCCAATGCACCCATAATGACACCAAATGATGGGATCGACAGGTCGACTAACGCATTGACACCGGTAATTATAAGCCAGGCAGCCAATAGAGTCATTCCAAGATTTCCTTTAAACTTCATTTTATCTCCTCCTTTTAGAGAATCAAAACAGATTCATATCGAATCGTTTTCTTTTTCATGATTGTGTTTCATGAGAATCACTGCATTAATATTATACCATACATTTGAATGATTTAGAGAATAGTAAGCAATACACAAAACCATCAGTGAAGAACTTTATGATTTGTGAAAAAAAGTGCTATAATATATATGATAGAAGTAAGTACCCTCTGTTTGTAGAAGCAAATAACAATGGAGGAACAAAAAATGAAATTCAAAGAACAGGCATTACGGATTGCGACGCTACTTGGCACATTTTTACTTCTGGCACCGATCGTCTTTATGTTGATTCTTTCAATATTTCACTTAATCAAAGAAGGCAAGCTTATTATCGACTTTCTGATCCCCTTGGAAATATTTCCGATCGTTTTGGCAGGAACCGGAATACTGACCCTGATTGCCTGTAAAACCAATATTTACAAGAAGAGAATCTGCTCGATGGCCATATTGCTGGTAGTTATGTTTGTAGGCGGACAGTATGTCGCTGTGGTGACCGGTATTGCGGATGGCAGTACTCCTGCAACCGGATGGCCTTTAATCATCGTTTTTGCCAGCATAATCATCTTCGATGTACTTACAGTCATTATCGGAATTCACGGTATCTACACATATAAGAAATTAAGGAATCAGCTATAACAAAGTCATTCTAAAGGTGAGATATAATTAAAAAAACAGCACGTATGTGCTGTTTTATAGTTTCATCTTTAAACCCATGACAGGATATTTCAAATCTCCGTAAATCCCTGAAATTTCCTTAAAGTCAGAGTTGACCCAGAATTTTAAAGCAATGCGGTTATTCATGGAAACAGCCAGTCCTAGTGATTTAAATCCGGTTTTGCGACATTCATCTGCTATCACTCGAATCAGTCTTTTACCTATGCCTCTGCTTCTGTATTCAATGTCCAATAAAAACAAACTGATCCAAGCAGAATTCACTTCGGGATAGCCATCATAAAGATCAAACAGTCCAATGATTTTATCATCATTTTCAACAGCGAACAGAGCATAGTTTTCTTTATCTGCATTGCTGATGGGTGGTAAATCACCAGCTTTCAAACACTGTTCAACATAGTCACACGGCAAAGTATCCCCCTCAAAGAACCCTTTTTCAATCCAAGCATCACAAATTCCCTGTAAGATTTGAATGTCCGCGTTTTCAGCCCTTCTTATCCTTAAATTTTCTGTGCCAGATAAGGCAAAAATGTTGTTTAAACGTTCGTTCATTGTTCATTGATCAGCGAAAGCTGAACTTTGTTTCGTAAAAAGTCGATACCAATAACGGTTACCGTAACGATATCACCGATTGATACGATATCCAAAGGATGGCGCACCCGATTATTACTTAATTTTGAGATGTGAACAAGACCGTCGTTTTTCAGTCCGATGTCAACAAATACGCCAAAGTCGACGATGTTACGTACGACCCCTTCCAACCTCATGCCTTCTTTCAGATCATTGAGAGTCAAAATATCCTTTCTCAATAATGGTCCGTCATATTGATCACGATAATCACGTTTTGGCGATAACAATGTGGCAATGATATCCGAAACCGTATATTCATCACTGTTAAGCGCTTTGGCCGTTTGAGTAATATTTACACTTTTAAGCTTTGATATACGTTGTTCTTCCGAAGCATTTTGCAGTTCCAGCTGTTTCATCAATTGCTCGACGATAGGATAGCTTTCCGGGTGAATTGCTGTTTCATCGAGCCAATTCTTCCCTTCTTTGATTCTCAAGAAACCGGCCGCCTGAACAAATGCTTTCTCACCGATTGCCTTCACTTTCAATAATTGACTGCGATCTTTGAAGCGGCCGTTTTCATCACGATACTCGACGATATTTTTGGCCATCGTTTTGTTAAGACCGGAAATATGAGTAAGTAATTCTTGTGATGCCGTATTTAAATCAACACCGACGCGATTGACTGTTTTCGATACAGTGAAATCCAGGCGTTCTTTTAATCTGCTGACCGGCAAATCGTGCTGATACTGTCCGACACCGATTGATTGAGGATCGATTTTGATCAGTTCTGCCAAAGGATCCAGAATTCGCCGGGCAATAGAAATTGCTGAACGCTGTTCAACATGTAAATCCGGAAATTCCGCTCTGGCTAAGGGAGAAGCAGAATATACGGATGCGCCGGCTTCAGAAACGATCGTGTAACTTATATTCAGTTTGTTTTGAGCAATAAACTCAGCGATCAGAGTCTCTGTTTCACGAGACGCAGTTCCGTTGCCGATAGCGATGATATCGATGGGATACTTCTTACATAACATCAATAACTCATCCATGGCTTCTGTGCGCTTGTTGACAGGCTGATGAGGATAAATGGCACGAATATCCAAGACTTTACCGGTCTGATCGATCACGACCAGTTTGCATCCCGTACGATACGCCGGATCGACACCCAGAATCATTTTATCTTTCAATGGCGGAACGACAAGCAGCCGTTCCAGATTCTTTGAAAATACATCGATAGACTGTTCATGCGCTTTCTCACTTAACAGATTACGTATTTCTCTTTCCAATTGGGAAAATGCCAATCGCTTGCAACCGTCTTTGATGGCATCGATCACATAGGAAGATGCAATACTGTTACGGTTTTTAACTACTTTGGCAATGATTTTCTCCATGATGATATCTTGTTCAAAAACAAGACTCACATTCAAAACCTTTACCTCCTCACCTCGATTGATCGCCATGATCCGATGAGGCGCGATTGCTGAAACGCGTTCGCTGAAATCATAATACATCCGATAGGTCTGTTGTTCGTCAACTCCACCTTTTTTGAACTTACTGACGATCATCCCTTGTTTTAACATGGCATAACGAATCATCTTCCGATGATCGGGATCATCAGCTATGATTTCCGCAATAATGTGCTGCGCACCGGCAATCGCATCGATGACAGTCTCAACTTTGTCATTCAGATATTCTTTTGCCTTTTCTTTGACCTCGCCTTCCATAGGAAAACTCATCATCCAATCCGCAAAACCCTGCAAGCCATTGGCAATCGCTTCCGATGCCCTCGTTTTGCGTTTCTGCTGATACGGACGATAAATATCCTCCACTTCAGAAAGCTGCGTACAGCCATTGACAGAAGCCAAAATTTCATCTGTCATCTTGCCTTGCTGAGCAATCAGACGTAAAACATCTTCTTTTCGTTTTGCCAGATTTTTCTGATATTGATAATGCTCGGAAATAGAACGAATCTGTTCTTCATCCAATCCTTTTGTTGCTTCTTTGCGATATCGCGCTATAAAAGGGACCGTATTCCCCTCTTCAAGCAAGTCAAGCGTACTTTTTACCTGCAAGACACTGATATTCAGCTGACTCGCAATCCATTGATAGTGTTGTTCCATAAGAATCCACCTTTCAGCTATATCATCATAAACAATAATCATTCATTCGTCAAAGAAAAAAGCCGCTAAGCGGCAATTTCATTTTTTCGGCTTATCCGACGTTTCAATGTGCGGATTTTTAACGACATCATAATAAACACCAAGATCATCAAAGCTGACAGCAATGCGATGACCCCCAACAGTACCATGCCAAAATCACTAAATATCGATATTTTAACCGGAGTAAGAACATATTGGGAAGCATGTGCCAAATCTAATTCAACAAATCCTTCATTTACGATGAATTCCT
>JANJWY010000004.1 GCA_024709285.1 Erysipelotrichaceae bacterium | reverse complement strand
GAAATGGGATCAGAAGTATTGCCAGTCGTTAAGCATACACCGGTATTGGCCGGCGTATGCGGAACCGATCCGTTTCGCATCATGGAAGTATTCTTAAAACAACTGAAAGAACAAGGATTTTCCGGTGTGCAGAACTTTCCGACGGTCGGTCTTATCGACGGTGTCTTCCGTCAGAATCTCGAAGAAACCGGTATGGGATACGATTTGGAAGTGGAAATGATCAAAAAAGCGCATGATTTGGATTTACTGACGACTCCGTATGTATTCGATGAAGAACAAGCCAAAAAGATGGCAGCGGCCGGAGCCGATATCATCGTTGCCCATATGGGACTGACAACCAAAGGTACCATCGGCGCAAAAACCGCTTTGACACTTGATGATGCGGTCAAGAAAGTCCAAGCGCTGTGTGATGCGGCTAAATCCGTTAATCCGGATATCATGGTCTTGTGCCATGGCGGACCGATCGCTGAACCGCAGGATGCCCAATATGTCATCGCCCGTACTCATGGCGTTGACGGTTTCTTCGGAGCATCTTCCATCGAACGCTTTGCGACAGAAGTCGGTATAAAGCTTCAGGCGGAAGCGTTTAAAAACATTCAAAAATAAAAAAACATAGAGAAAGAGGACATAATGAAAAATATTAAAATGGCGATCGTAGTCGGCTTGTTAGCAGGCGGCTGGGCATTCGTTGCTTTGACTGTGGGCGAATTTGCAGGTATAACCCTCCATGCCTGGCCGGTATTTCTGGCTTGGGCACTATTCTTTGCTGCCGGTGCTGACAATAATGCAGCAATCAAAGTAGCAACATCTTCGGTTTGGGGTATCGTTTGGGGTTATTTAAGTGTTTATGTCGGTATGACATTGCTGGGTGCTACCCTGGGCGTTCCTGCCGGAATCGGCTTGGCTGTTGCCGTATTGGCTGCGTTAATCGTTATCATGATGACAGACATTAAGTTTCTGTCATTTGGTCCCGGGGCATTTGCCACTTGGGCAGTATACTTTGGAACGAATTTCGATTTTGTCGGATCCATTGCCATGCTGATGGTCGGTGTGATTTTGGGTGTCGTTTCAGTTAAACTGACCGCATTGATTTCTAAATAGAATTGGCAGCCTCGGCTGCCTTTTTTTATGTTACAATAAAACAAGATTTCAGGAGGAACCGATGACGACCATTACCACACTCAAACTCGAATATGACAATGGCGGACGAGTCTTTACCGTCTATCCGACCCTGATTTTTGATGAACATGAAATGGTCATGATTGACTGCGGCTATCCGGGACATCTGCCCAAAATCCAAGAACTGGCTTCTAGTCAAGGCATTGATTTGAACCGTCTGACAAAAATCATTGTCACTCATAATGATATCGACCATATGGGAGCGCTGGCGGCGTTTAAACGGGCATATCCTCACATAGAAATCATTGCCTCACACTTGCAGGCACAATATATCAGCGGCGAACAGACGACAATCCGCCTGCAACTGGCCAGACATGCCTACCGACAGGCACCTGCACACCGACGCCATGCCTTGATGAAACTCATCAATATTCTGACATCCGTGGAAACAGTGGCCGTCGATCGACGTGTGAGCGATCAGGAGTTGATCGATGTTTGCGGCGGACTGAAAATGATATATACCCCCGGACATCTTCCCGGACATATGAGCGTATATCATATGGAAAGCCAATCGCTGATTGCCGGAGACGCCTTGGTCAGTGAATTCGGTAAACTGGAAATTGCCCATCAGAAGTCCAATCTGGACAGTGAACTTGCCCGAAAAAGCGCACGGCGTTTGGCAGAACTTGATATTCTCACCATTTATTGTTATCACGGCGGTAAATATAACGGAAATATCAAAGAGGAGCTGAACTCTCTTTAATTGCACAGCCACAGGATTTATCCTATACTGAAACCATGGAGGTGACCTATGGATCATCAAAGCTACCAAGAAATCCGCTTCGGATATCAATCCATGAAACAAACCGTTGACTATATGCTCAAGAATAAGGAATGGATTTATGCGTCTTTTCTCGACCGTAATGACATTGTTTTTTTGGGATGTGGGGCCAGTTACTGGGCATCAGTCTGTGGTGCTGCGATCATGCAAAAGAAATTAGGCAAAAAAATCATTTGTATTAAAGCTGCGGATGTGGTGATGAGTGAAGACAACTATAAATATCTGTATGACTCACCGCTGTTTATCGTGCCTTCACGCTCGGGCCAATCCAAGGAAACGTTATTGGCGACAGAAATCATGAAGAAGGCTTATCCGGACCATCGGATATTGTCCATCACGATGTTTGAGGATAATCCGCTGATGAAAATGAGTGATGTTCCTTTATATCTGCCGTGGAGTGAGGAAATATCGGTATGCTCGACCCGTTCGTTCAACAATATATACTTAGTGATGTATCTGATGGCCATGATTCTCAAAGGAGAGGAACTTGTTGAACTTGACCGGTTCTTCGCTATGGCAGAAACCGTATACCGTCGCTTGGATGAGCAGGCACGCATGATCGTTGAGAAGATGGAAAATCCGCGGATTACAACCTTGGGCGCCGGTGTTCAATATGGAGCAGTGATTGCCGGAGCGTATATTCTGGTTGAAATGGCTCAATGGCTTTCCTCGTTCTATCAGACCCTGGAATTCCGTCACGGACCCATCGTCACCGCGAAAGAGGGTAGTTGGATCTTCCTCAGTTCCCTCAACGAAGAAAATGCGGACTTGGAAAACGGCTTGATCAGAGAGATTGTTGCTCAAAAAGCCAATGTCGTACTCTTTGGCCGACATCAAGATGTACCGGACGTTGTCAATGTCAACATCCCTGAGTTCTCTGATGAACTGCGCGGCAGTCTGTTTACGACCTTCATGCAATTGATTGCCTATCATTTTTCATTGAAGCTGGGATTGAATCCGGATAAACCCGGCGAACTGAACCGCTACATTACTTATTGAGTCAAAGGTGTCGAAAGACATCTTTTTTTGTGTTATAATATCGAAAACCGATATCGAAAACCGATAGGAGGACTTATGAGCGAATATGTAAAGAAAAGGCTGTTTCACGGATTTATCTGCATGCATATTCTTCATCATGCCAAAGAGGAGCCGATTTATGGAAGTTGGATGGTCCAGGAACTTGCCCACCACGGCTACACCATTTCTTATGGCACATTATATCCGATATTGCATGATCTTGAAAAAGAAGGACTGCTGACATCATCCGCTTCGATTGTTGATGGTAAGATCCGCAAGTACTACAAAATCACACCCGCCGGAGAATTGACGCTAAAAGAACTGCGAAATTATCTCGCCGAACTGACCGATGAAGTCAAGGAGAAATAAATGAACAGCAAACTTAAAAAGACAGCTCAGTTTCTCGGATTGAATCGCAGTATCGGTGCCATGCTCATCATGGTCATCCTTTTAGGCATGGGTGAGAAAATGGGTGAGCGGTTTTTACCGATATATTTACTGGCCATCGGCGGATCGGTGTATGCAGTCGGGTTTCTCAACGCCCTCGATAACTTCTTAAGTGCAATTTACTCGTGGATCGGCGGAACCGTTTCGGATAAGGTCGGATACAAAAAAGCACTGATGATCTACACCGGATTTTCGATCTTTGGCTATCTGATCATCATCCTGTTTCCCAGCTGGCAAGCCGTTCTTATCGGTGCCATCTTCTTTATCTCATGGACCGCACTTTCCTTGCCGGCCATATTGTCGCTGGTATCATCCACGCTGAAAAAAGAAAAACAGACCATGGGTGTCTCGATGCATTCACTGATCCGACGCATCCCTATGGCTATCGGACCCTTGGCCGGGGGGATATTGATTCAAATGTACGGAATTTTGACCGGAGCCCGCATTGCCTTTGCAGTTGCTTTGGTCTTTGCGCTGCTTTCTTTGATTTTCATCGTTGTGTACATTGAGGACAAGCAGGAGAAAAGCATTCCGATCATCAATGTCATCGACACGCTGAAACAAATGCCAAAACCTCTGAAAACATTGCTTTTCAGCGATATCCTTATTCGTTTTGCGGAGCAGATACCTTACGCCTTTGTGGTTGTCTGGATCATGCAGACCAACCAGCAGTCCGCTGTCAATTTCAGTCTGCTCACCATGATCGAAATGGCGGTAGCCATGCTTATCTACATCCCGGTCGCATACTTGTCCGAGAAGATTTCAAATAAAGTGATTGTATCCATTACGTTTGGATTCTTTACGATATTTCCGGTGATCTTGCTGTTTTCCACCGGTATGCCGATGCTCATCCTCGCTTTCGTTATCCGGGGATTAAAAGAGTTTGGAGAACCGACGCGCAAAGCACTTATTGTCAAACTGGCCAATGAAGGATCCAAGGCCACGACTTTTGGTACATATTACTTACTGCGAGACATCGTCGTATCCATTGCATCTTTGTTCAGTGCCAGCTTATGGCTGATATCACCGCAAGCCAACTTTCTGACAGCCAGTGCTTTCGGATTGCTGGGAACCCTGATTTTCATTGCTTATGGAAAAGACAAAAGAAGCAGTGATGAAGCATCATCGTTGTCAAACGGGTAAGATATGATATCCTAAAAAAAGGAGAAATGTATGAATAAGAAATCTATTTACAAAGAAATATTTACCGTGTTCACCAAGTTGGGATTTTTTGCTTTTGGCGGACCGGCAGCTCATGTGGCGATGATGGAAGATGAAATCGTCACCAAGCGTAAATGGCTGAGCAAAGAGCGTTTTATTGAAATGTTCGGTTTTACCAGTCTGATTCCCGGGCCTAACTCCACGGAAATGGCCATACTGATGGGTTATCAACTAGGCGGGGTCATCGGATTGCTGATTGCCGGAGCCAGCTTTATATTACCCGCCGTGTTCATCGTTTTACTGCTTGCTTATATTTATGTCAATTACGGAACGATCCCGGCGGTTATATCACTGTTTGACGGTGTCAAACCGGTCATCCTGGCGGTGGTTCTGCAAGCATTGATCCGCTTGTCTAAAACCGTGTTAAAAGGCTGGCAAGTCATGATCCTGTTTCTGTGTGTATTCGCTTTGTCGTTGGCCGGAATCAGCGAAATCCCGTTACTGCTGAGTGCGGCAGCGCTGATGTTTGTATTCAGACAAGTTCAGAAGGGAAAACTTTTTGTGGTTGAACCCATGTCTGCATTCCTGGTTTTCCTCGTTTTCTTAAAAATCGGCTCAGTTCTGTATGGAAGCGGATATGTATTATTATCCTTTCTTGAAACAGAATTTGTCTTGAAATATGGTGCGATCACCGCACAGCAACTGCTCGATGCCGTCGCCGTCGGACAGTTTACGCCCGGACCGGTTTTCACGACCGCCACCTTTATCGGCTATCTGATTGCCGGTTGGACAGGGGCGATTGCTGCGACCGTCGGTATTTTCCTGCCTTCCTTTTTGCTGGTCGGATTCGTGTTTCCGCTGTTTGACAAGCTTCGCAACAATGAGAAATTAGCTACATTGCTTGATGGTGTCAATGCCGCATCCATTGCTTTGATGGCAGCAGTAACGGTAAAACTGGGAATGACTACACTGATCTCATGGCAAGCCGGACTGATCTTCTTGGTCAGTGCGCTACTGCTGGTCAAATATAAAATAAACTCCACCTACTTGATCGTCGGCGGAGCGTTGTTGGGATTATTGTTATAAGTGCTTCGGCACTTTTTTATTTGATGCGATACGTATCAATCCCGCGATAATGTATGATTTTGATTTTCGGATGATTGCGTAACAGCATAAATATCTTCTCTTTGTTATTGTTATTCCGTTTCTTTAGAAAATGTTCAATTTCATGCTGATTCATCGGATGTCGCTGGGTAATATTTAATATAGCTTCCAAATCATCGGTGATTTCACTGGCATATCCGTTATCATAGCCATCTTCAATCCCGATACCCTGCAGAATATTTGCGGCTTCAACCATTTTCTCATGAGTGATCATCTGTGCGAAACTCTCAACCGGAGGCCGGTTGGGTGTGTTGATATACAGGCGGTCATAATAGAACTGTCCAAGGAAATCATGATATTTATGTAAATCTTCGGTAGAATCGTTGATGCCCTTGATTAACATCAGTTCGAGCCAAAGCAGTCCCGGATACTCACGGCTAAA
>JANJWY010000242.1 GCA_024709285.1 Erysipelotrichaceae bacterium | reverse complement strand
CGTGTCCTTATGTGTGAGCAACAGATGAGTCAGCATCCATCAAACCTTACATGAAGATTTATTCCCGTCAATCAAAACTCAAATATCTTGTTGGAATTGCTTCCTGATTGCTTGCTTCACAAACGCAATCGCTTGTTTCGTTTGTAACAAATGAAACAATGAAAATGATGATGATAATATTTGAACATTGATTGAAATATTGAATTATTTGCCCTATAATCTGATTATGGTTAGCATATAGCCACTCTGGGGAAAGGAGATCGTATATGAAAAAAAGTTTAGGCAGTCTTCTTCTGGGCAAATGGGATACACCTACCGTCGTAGCTGTTGCCATCGGTGCCGCATTGTTTGGGGTTTTGATGAATTATGGTTCCATCACGGTATTTACCAATACCCGCTTAACGACAGCGATGTTGGTTCCGGTCATCGTCGGTGGTTTGTTTGGTGCTTTGCCAGCCGCAGTGGCTTGTTTCTTTGGAAACGTATTTGCGGATTTACTGGGTGGTTGGGGATATTGGTTTGACTGGTCGACCGGCAATGCCGTGTTGGGCTTTTTAGTCGGTATGTTACCGGTATACGGAGCCAACATCAAAGAAGGCAAGTTTGATGCTAAGCATGCCGTGATTTTCGCAGTCATCGCCGTTTTGGCCAATATGATCGCTTTCGGTGTCGTTACGCCGATCATGACCGTATTGCTTTATGGCGGGGAACTGACGATCACCTTTATGCAATCGTTTGCGGCTACGCTAAGTAATATTACCGTGCTCGTATTGGCGGGTATTCCGCTGTTGTATGCTTTGGCCAGACGTTATGCCAAAGGCACCAATCTGAGCAGAGAATAATGAAACAACCATTGATAGAGTTTAAAGATTTCACTTTTCGTTACAAATCACAAACGGAAGCGACTTTACACGATATCAATCTGACAATTTACAAGCATCAGAAAGTGTTGATCCTGGGTGCCTCGGGCAGCGGGAAATCGACTCTGGCGCATTGCATCAATGGTCTGATCCCATTCTCTTTTGAAGGGGAAATCAAGGGCAGTTGTCAAGTTGCTGGCATTGAGACGATCAATGCCAGCATTTTTGATTTAAGCAAGCAAGTCGGAACGGTCTTGCAAGACTCAGATGCCCAATTTGTCGGATTAAGTGTCGGTGAAGATATTGCCTTTTCCCTCGAGAATGAAAATGTCTTGCGTAAGGAGATGTTGACGAAAGTATTGGATGCCGCAACCGTGGTCGGGATGCAGGATTTTTTGGCTGCTGTTCCATACCGCCTTTCAGGAGGCCAGAAACAGAAAGTTTCGTTGGCCGGGGTCATCCATGAAGATGTTCAGATACTGCTGTTTGATGAACCTTTGGCATCCTTGGATCCGGCAATGGGAAAAACTGCCATCGAACTGATAGATGATTTGCATAATCTCAACCACAAAACCGTCATCATCATCGAACACCGCTTGGAAGATGTTTTGCATCGGCCGATCGACCGTGTCATATTGATGGATGAAGGCCGCATCGTCGCCGATACGACACCGGATGAACTGCTGGTCAGCAATCTGCTTTCCACTTATGGCATACGGGAGCCACTCTATCTGTCCGCACTCAAACATGCGGGATGTGAAGTATTGGCAAGCGATGGTCCGTGTGATGTGCACACGATGAATCTTTCCCGATTTGAAGAGAAACTGAAAGCTTTTGAGGACAGATATGTCGCATCAGTAAACAAGCAATATCAACAAAAACTGATCGAAGTAAACCAGGTTTCCTTTGCCTATGACAAAGTCAATGTTTTGAAAAACGTTACTTTTGATATATACAGCGGTGAGAAGATTGCCATCATCGGAAAAAACGGTGCTGGCAAAAGCACCATGGCCAAAATGCTCTGCGGAGTCATCCGGCCCGATCAAGGTTATATTCATATCAATGCCAGTGATTACCGTCAGATGACGATCAAAGAATTGGGTGAAATGATTGGCTATGTCATGCAAAATCCCAATCAGATGCTGGTCAAAGACATCATCAAGGATGAGGTCGGATTGGCGTTGAAGTTACGCAAAATGACGGATGAACAGATTGAAGAGCGAGTCAATGAAGTGCTTAAGACATGCAACCTGCATGCCATGCGCAATTGGCCGGTCAGTGCGGTCAGTTACGGACAACGCAAACGCATCACAATCGCGGCTATGCTTGCATTGAAACCGACCGTGATATTGCTCGATGAACCGACGGCCGGACAAGATTACCGTCACTACACCGAAATTCTCTCATTTCTCGAAGAACTGCATGAAAAAATGAATCTGACGATATTGTTTATAACCCATGACATGCATCTGGCCATCGAATACACCGATCGGGCCATTGTGTTTGCGGATGGCGAATGCATATGTGACGATCAGGTTTATAAGGTGTTGTCCGATCCCGAAATCATTGAACGCGCCAATCTGAAACAAACCTCGCTATACAGCCTGGCCAAGCGGATCGGCCGGTCCCCCGAAGCGCTGATCGATCAGTTCATCACGCTGGAACGGCAGGGCAAGCGATGAAAGATAAATTTCTGATCAATGTTGTGCCGGGGGATACCTTTTTACACAAGCTCAGCGGTACGACCAAAGTGCGCCTTTTTGTCACATTGCTTATATTCATTACGATGTCCTTTGATTTACGCTTGATATTGCCAGTATTTATTCTTACGTTGCTTGGTGTCATCAGTGCCAAACCCAACTGGAAACAAGTCAAACTGATCATGAGTGTCGTTCTCTTTTTCAATCTGTTAAACATCTTCTTGTTCTACGTGGCCAATCCGGTTGTCGGAGAATATTGGTGCGGTCAACTGACGATCATCGGCAGACTAAGTGACTACTTCGTTTTTCCGGTGGAAACCTTCTGGTACTTGTTTGTCCGGCTCATCAAAATGCTGACGAACTTCATGGTTTCATTGTGGTTTATCACCACCATCACTCCCAGTGAGTTTGCGGCCGGGCTATATTCCTTAGGAGTCCCGTATAAAGTGTGTACGGTCGTATCGTTGGGCTTCCGTTATATTCCTGACATTGCCCGGGATTATGAGAACATCAAAATTTCCATGCAGCTGCGCGGTGTGGAGATGGATGCCAAGCGCACCAAAATCAGTGAACGGTTAAAACAAATGGTATTGATCTTAGTACCGCTGATCATCACTTCGTTTGATCGGGTACAGACCATTGCCAATGGCATGGATTTGCGTGGCTACGGCCGGCACAAAAAGCGCACATACTACTGTGAGCATGAACCGACCAAAGCCGATAAGTTATTTCAGTTTTTTACCTTGATTCTCTTTGTTTTCAGCATCGGCTATATCATCAGTGTCAATGTCTGGCCGCCACAAACACATATGTGGTGTCCGATCGTATGGAGGTAATATGATCCGAGTAAATGATGAATTTTTTCAGCGTTATATGGATGTGCTTGCGGAGTGTCTGAAAATACCGACCATCTACCAGCATGAGACGGTCAGTGAGAGTGAACCCTATGGACAACGTGTTGCCCAAGGCTATCAGTGGGCGAAGTCACTGGGCGAGCAGTGGGGTTTTGGTGTGATCGAAGCAAAAGGTCATGCCCTTGCGTGGGTATTGGGCGAAAGTGCAACCCGGGTGGAAGCCGTATCTCATATGGATGTGGTCGGTGTCGGAGATGACTGGAGCGTCGATCCATTCGAAGCGAAAATCATCGATGGAAAACTGTATGGCCGCGGTACGCAGGATATGAAGTCGGCGTTAGTGGCAACGATGATGGCGATGGTTTACATCAAGGAAAACAACATCCCTTTGAAACATCAGCTGCGTGCCGTATTTGGCATGGATGAAGAGCGCACGATGGAAGATTTGGGTCATTATGTTCGCCAGGAAGGTCAACCGCTGTTTGCCTTTACTCCCGATGGCGCATATCCGATCAGCGGCGGGGAAAAGGGTGCTTTGATGTGGACATTGAAGAGCCACTTTTCTCATCCCAAACTCATCCGCTTCTCCGCAGGAACGGCATGCAATGTCATCTGTGACAAAGCACAGTTTATCGTACGTGAGCGACTGGCCTTTGTAACGAAAGTTGCGGATGGCTTGAAGGTGAATTATAAAGCTGAGGAAATCGAGGAAGGCGTACTTGTTGAAGTATATGGTAAAGCTGCGCATGCTTCGGTTCCGGATATGGGGCACAACGCGATCGTTGATGCGCTGAACGTTTTGCGTCATATCGTGATCGATGCGAAAATCAAAGCGCTGTACCGCACGTTTATCGATGCCTATGGTCATGGGTTTGACGGAAACTTTAATCATCCCGTCATGGGAGATCTGACCAGCGGGTTACATGTTTTGCGCATTGAAAACGGCACTCTTTATGGAGAAGTGGATGTGCGTTATCCGTTGGGAGCAGACTCCGCATCCTT
>JANJWY010000193.1 GCA_024709285.1 Erysipelotrichaceae bacterium | reverse complement strand
GTGTACCTGTTGAACAAGTTCGACTTGATCTCTGATCGTTATCGGATCCAATAGAATCGTAATCGAGTGATCCGCTTGTTGGATCACTTTGTATTCACGGATGTTTTCGGATGAAGTGATGATCCAACGGCTGAAAAGATCAGGAAAGATGTGCTGAATGGAGCCATCTTTTTTCTTGAAGTAAAGAATGTCATCATTTCTGCCCAGGATCTTCTCGATTGTCCGAAAGTGGCTGCCGCATGGGCAGGGATCATCCAATACAATCAAATCATTCATCTCATATCTTATCAGGGGCTGGGCCTGATTGACCAGATTGGTCGCAATCATATGGGCAGCCGCTATGTGGGGTGTGGTGACATCATGGTAGTTCTCATCGAGCAATTCCACGAAAATCAAATCTTCATTGATATGCAAATTACCCATCGAGCACGCCGATGCAAACTGACCTTCGCTGCCCTGATAAATCTCAATGACACGACAATCAAACACTTCGTTTAAGCGGATTTTTTCCTCTTTTTCCAGTACTTCCGCATAGGTCACGATCATTTTCAGCGGTTTTCTGATCCGATGAGCAAGGGGAATGAGCATTCGGCACAAACTGGGCGGAGCCATCAGAATATTGATTTTCCGCTGGTTGATCTGCTGAATGATTTCTTCCGGTTCAGTCATTGTGCTGAGGTAATTAAGAGAAATGAAGGGAGAGTTAATGTCGTTGAAGCCTTGCGAGAACACTCGCAGCATAAACAGTATCTTAAAGGGAAGATAGCGCAAGGGGATTCCGCTTCTTGCCAGAAACACAAACGGCAGGCGTTCGGTCAGGGCTTTGGGCGTGATATAGAGGCCTTTATTGCCACTGGTACCACTGGACAGTCCGATAACTAATTCATCCTTATAGTAGCCCAGATAGTCTTTGTTGAGCTCTTTTTCAACAGCAACCGCCATGACTTCCGCTTTTTTCAGACCAACGGTGTTCAATCGGTCGAAATGGGTCATCATGAGGTCTTTATTAATGATGGGCAGTTTTTTGATGTCGTTTAGCGAACGCATCTCAAGATCAGCGAGCGTTTCATTATAATAAGCGGAATGTTCTTTCGCAAACTCGATCAACGTTTTCAGCTGACTGAGCTGATAGGCTTCGATTTTAGCTTTACCGGCAAAACGACGATGATAAGCAAGTTTTATAAAATCAGCAATGCCGCTCATCGATGTTTCTCCGCCAGTTTTTCCGCCTTGACGCTTCCACCGGTATTTCGCAAGACGCGTCCATAGAAATACTCAATTCCATACTTGTATCCGGTCTTTTCCCAAAACATTAATACGACTCCCCAACATAAAGCCAACATCAACCCTAAGACAAGTGCGCCGGGAATATCAAAGGAAAGTGAAGGAACAACGAGGCGAAGGGCAGAGACGATCATTGCGCTCACAACACTTTCAATAAAGAAAACGGACAGACCGGCGATGCCAAAGCGCTTAAAGAAACGCGAAATGATTCCGGGGTTGCGAGGTTTGCCAAAGTCATAGAATTTCAGTGTGGCTAAGATAAACAGCATAAACAAACCGTTTTGGGCCATCATCAAGGCAAACCACACCGGATCGATTGACCGTTGCAACATCGTGTCGGGCAAAAGAATATAGAGGGCGACACCGGCGATAAACAACAGAATTCCCAATGGAAGTACGCGGCGGACAACCCCTTTAAAATCGGTGGTCAGCAGTAATGTTGATATCCATCCGCCAAACAGAGCGAAGGATAAATATGGGAAAACCGGGTTGTTTTTGTTTACCAGCCAGTTTAACAGAAGGGTGATCAGCCAGTTGCCACTCTCTAACGCATCAAGATAGACGGTATATAGCGGAATACGAATCAGAGACAATATGAAGAAAAGGATAGCGGAAATCAGATAGAAACTGGGCGTGATTTTCTTAAAGAAACGTTGATGCAGACGGAAGAACACACCCATAAGTAAAATGTTCATCCCGATCATGACCAGACTGTCCACATATAGTACGCGCTCAACCGTAGTGCCAATCAGTTTTCCGGATGTAAACAACTCCACCAGGATGCTGTTACTCATAAACTTTGTGCTCATGTTGGCTAATCCGGGTCCGGTGAATATGAAGTATAAATAAGCGATGAGAAAAATAAAAGCGCCGCTGATCACATTATGCTTCATGGCCAAAGAGAAATTTATTTTCTGTTCATTGATTTTCCGGTAGTGCTGATGCGTGTGAACAAGACCGCTGATCATTGCAAACACTCCGGCAAACATCAGAATCAAACCGATGAAGGTAACGATCAACGGCGGATCGTTGAGATCAAGTTCGAACAGTCCTTCGAAATGATAAAAGGCAGTGTGCATGACTAGTAGGGCGAAAATACCGATTCCGCGCAGGACATCCAAGCCGACAAAGTTCTTTTTCATGTGATTTTTCCTTTATTTTTAATTAATATCATCATATCACATCGAATGTGAAAATAAAGGTTGAATAGTAGTGGTTTTTCTGTGATAATAACTACGCACGGACCTTGCCGGTCCGGCATGGACAATTCAACGAAAAAATTCCTTAACACTGGAGTTTCGGCCTGAATGAACATCACTTGTTAAGGAGGACAATACAATGGCAAATATTTCAAT